>JAYVLC010000349.1:0-10875 GCA_043759675.1 Sphingosinicellaceae bacterium | reverse complement strand
CTATGAAAGCCTGGTCGGCGACATGGGGTCGGCGCTCAGCGGCGGGCAAAAGGCGCGCGTCCTGCTGGCGCGGGCGCTGTACCGACGACCGAGGCTGCTGATCATCGATGAAGGCACCGCGCACCTTGATGTGGCGACGGAGGCTGCGGTAAATGCGTCGCTCGCCACGCTCGGAGTGACAAGGATCATCGTCGCGCACCGGCCCGAAACGATCCGGACGGCCGACCGGGTGTTGGCGCTGGTTGGTGGGCAGTTGCACTCGGTGCCGGTGGAGCGACTGGCAGCCTGATTGATGCCGCAACGACGGACGGCAACCTTTGCAATCGACATTCCCATCACCTCCCGAACGCCGCCGTCCAGGCAGTGCGCACTGCTGCCTTGGCGCCTGTGAGCGCGGCCTCAACGCTTGGGGCGTCGGGTTCAGCAAGGCTTGTGGCGAGCAGCGCCTCGACCTGGGCGGGGCGTTTGCCGTCCGTGCCCCCGACCAGCCGCAACATCACCAGCAGCCGGGTGAGCAGGTCGTGGGCCGCAACGAGGTCGGCGTGGCCCGTCCCGGCCAGCGCGAGGCAGGCGACCCGCAGATCCGGCGAAAAGGCGGTCCGGTCGCGCAATTGCAGATAGTGGACGATGAACTCCAGATCGACGAGGCCGCCGCTGCCGAGCTTGACATCCCACAGGCCGCCGCCGGGCTTGTGCCGCTCCATCTCGGCGCGCATTTCAATGACGTCGTGCCTGAGCTTTGCCGCGTCGCGGTGATCGTCGAGCACCCCGCCTATCTCCGCCTCGATGCGGGCCTGATCCTCGGCAGAACCATAGACCACCCGCGCCCGGGTCAGCGCCATATGCTCCCAGGTCCAGGCATCGCTCCGCTGATAGGCGGCAAAGCTGTCGATGCTGACCGCGAGCAACCCTTGCGCCCCGGACGGCCGCAATCTGGTGTCCACCTCGTACAGCGGCCCTTCCGCCGTTGGCACCGACAGCGCCGCCGTCAGCCGCTGCGCCAACCGGTTGAACCACCGTGTCGTCGAGAGCGGCCGGGCCCCATCTGATTCGGCATCATGGTCGCCGCTGAACAGGTAGATGAGGTCAAGGTCCGACCCGGCGGTCAGCGCCGAGCCGCCATAGCGCCCCAGCCCGAGCACCGCCAACCGCCCACCGGGGACCCAGCCGTGCGCGACCGCCAAGTCTGCACTGACCGCGTCGGCGATGGTCGCAAGCCCGACATCAGCGACGGCAGCATAGTCGCGCGCCGCCGCAAGCGGGTCGCCGCTGCCCGCGATCAGCTGTGCGCCAATCTGGAATCGCCGTTCGCCGGTCCAGCGCCGGACCCGGTCCAATATCACCTCAAGGTCAGCGGTCTTGCCGATATAGCTTTGCAGGTCGGCAGCTAGCCCTGCGGCATCCGGCAGCGGATCAAATGCCCCGGCATCGAGCATGGCATCGAACAACGCCGGCCGGCGCGCCAGGGCCTCCGCCAGCGGCGGGGCAACGCTCAGCAACCTCGCCAGAAGAACCGCAAGCCTGGGATTGGCGGCGAGCAGTTCAAAGAACTGCGCGCCCGATGGCAATTGCGCGAGGAAACCGTCGAGGCGAACCGCCGTCGCCGCCGGGTCATCGGTGGCACCAAGCGCGTCAATCAGCCCGGGGAGCGCGGCCTCAAACCCGCGCTGCGCCTCCGTGCTCCGCAGCGACCGATAGCGCGCCGTCCGCCAGGCCTCGACGAGCGCGGCGATCGCCGGCCCGCCCGTGCCGAGCGCCTTCAGCTGATCGCCGACTCCGGTGGAAACGCGCGGTGCATTGGCGTCCTGCGCGTCGCCGATCAGCCGATCGTAGCGCAGCGCAACATTGCCGGTCACACCGCCAACAGTCCGTTCCAGCGCGCGCCAGTTGGCAAACCCGCAAAATGCCGCGAAGGCCGTGCCGTCGGCTTTGCCCGTCGGCAGCAGGTGCGTCTGCTCATCGCCGACCATCTGGGCACGGTGCTCGATGCTGCGCAGCAGCCGATACGCATCACCGAGCAGGCCTGCCTCATCGGGCCCGATCCGGCCAGCGACCGCGAGCGCCGCTAGTGCGTCGAGGGTCGCCGGGGCGCGCAACAGCGGTTCCCGACCGCCGAAGATCATCTGGTGGATTTGCGCGAAAAACTCGACCTCGCGGATGCCGCCACGCCCGCGCTTGAGGTCGTAGCCCGGCCCGACGGCCTGCCCGGCTTCGAAATGGTCGCGAATACGCAGCGATATCGCCTGGATATCCCGGATCGCCGAATAGTCGAGCGAACGCCGCCAGACGAAGGAGCCGATGTTTTCGAGGAACCGCTCGCCGAGCCCGATGTCGCCGGCGCAGGCCCTTGCCCGAATGAAGGCGGCACGTTCCCACGGCAAGGCTTCCGACTGATAATAGCTTTCGGCGGCCTCGATCGGCAGCACGATGGGTGTTACTTCGGATGAGGGCCGCAGCCGCAAATCGACGCGAAACACATAGCCATTGCCGTCGCGGGCCTGCATCAGTTCGACCACCCGCCGCGCAATCCGGACCGCCGCCTCGTCAACGTCGTCGCGGTCCCGCCTGGGCAGCTTGCTGCGATCGTGCAGCAGGATCAGATCGACATCGCTCGAATAGTTGAGCTCGCGGCTCCCAAGCTTGCCCAGCCCCAGCACCGTGAATCCTTGCGGGTCGGCCCCCGGCACCCGCTCGGCAATTGCGGCGGCAACGGCGATATCGAGCGCCCGGTCTGCCAGCGCCGACAGCGCCGCTGTGACCTGCTCCAGTGACCAGAGTCCGGCAAGGTCTGCCAGCGCAATCGCCAGCGCCGCATCGGCCTTGGCGGATCGCAACCGGGCTGCAACTGGCTGGTCGGCATCCAGCATCATCGCCAGGGCTTGCGCGACGGCGATGTCGGGCCCTGCCGTCAGGGTGGTGGCGAGCGCCGCCGGACGACGCTGCATCAATCCGCGCAAATAGGGTGCCCCGCGCCAGGCCGCACCGATGGCCGCCTGCATCGCTGCGTCCGGCAAGGCGGCCAGCTGCTCAATCAACCGGGCTGCATCGGCAGGAAGCGGGCGCGTTTCGAACATCGGGAGGTTCGGGTTGAGCCTGTTCACATCCCGATCATAGCAAATCAGAGCGCGGATGGCAGCAGCGCGGGTCGGATGCCGACCGACCCACCATCTATGGCTGCGGCTGGGGCTGCGGCCCGGCGGGCTCCGGGGCCGGGCTACCCCGCTGGCTGTCTGTCGGATCGCGGAGCCGGTCCGCGACGTCTCCGGCCCCGTCCGGTTCGGGCATCGGGTCGGTGATTCCGCCGATCATCTCTCCGATGGCATCGATGTTATCAAGGCTGAGGTCGGGGAGGTCGGTGGCATCCTCCGCGACGGGCCGCGTTTTCAGCTCGGGCAGGGCCCCCATCATGAACTTGCGCCAGATCACCGCGGGCAGCGTGCGGCCGGTCACGCCGTTCATCGATTGATTGTCGTCATTGCCGACCCATACGCCGACAACAAGGCCGCCGGCAAAGCCGAGGAACAGCGCATCGCGGTAGCCTTGCGTGGTGCCGGTTTTGCCATAGGCCGTGATCGGCAACCGTGCCGTTGAACCGGTCCCGGCCCGCACGGCGGTTTCCAGCAGAACCTTCATCGGCACCGCTTCGGGGAAGCCCCTGACCCCGCCAACGACGCCGCTGAGCTTCTCGCGCCAGCCGGGAGATTTTCGCTCGGCAAGGCCCGTCGGCACAACCGGATACTGGCCCGCAGCGACCGCAGCATAAGCCGATGTCAGCTCGAGCAGCGTCATCGGCGACGTGCCGAGTGACATTGATGGCCACGGATTGATGTAGCTCTTGACCCCAAGGTCCCTCGCGACATCAATCACTGCCTTGGAGCCGACAGATTGGGTCAGGCGTGCCGATGCGACATTGGAGGAGGCCGCAAAGGCGCGGCGCAGGTTGATGCCGGGTCCGCGATATTTGCCTTCGTCATTTTTGGGCTGCCAGCCATCAATGTCGAGCCCTGGGGTGTCGTCAACCGTCGAGTCCGGGGTGAATCCGTTGCGCAGTGCTGCCAGATAGACGAACAGCTTGAACGCCGATCCCGGCTGGCGTTTGGCTTGTGCGGCGCGGTTGAACTGGTGCGCGGCATAATCGGTGCCGCCGACCATCGCGACCACTTCGCCGTCGGGTTTCATCGCCACCAGCGCCGCCTGTTTGATGTTCATCCAGCCGCCATTGGCCCGGAGCGCGTCGGCAATCACCGTCTCGGCATGGTGTTGCAGGTCCGGATCGAGCGTGGTCCGCACCCGCACTTCTCCATAAGCCCCGCCGCCTTGTGCTTCACGCGCCTCGGGCAGCACCCAGTCCGCAAAATAGGAGCCGCCGGGGATTTGCTCCCGACCCGGTGTATAGATCGCGGGCTGCACGCCCCGCGCCTTGGCGGCGGACAGCTTGCCATTCTCGACCATGTTCTGGAGGACTTCGCGGGCGCGCTTGCGGGCGCGCTCCAGGTGCCGGCTCGGGGCCATCGCCGACGGTGCCTTGATGATGCCCGCCAGCATCGCAGCCTGCGCGAGCGTCAGGTCCTTGGGGTCCCGGTCAAAATAGGTGCGGGCAGCGGCGCGCAGGCCGTATGCTCCCTCGCCAAAATAGACGCTCGACAGATAGCGCGACAGGATTTCGTCCTTGGTCAGCCAAGTCTCGAGCCAGAAAGCGATCAGCACCTCCTGCGCCTTGCGTTTATAGCTGCGGCTGAGGCTTAGAAAACTGGTTTTGGCGAGCTGCTGGGTAATGGTGGACCCGCCTTGCCGGATACTCCCGGCTTTGGCGTTGGTGATCGCTGCCCGCACCAGCCCTTGCGGATCAATGCCCCAATGCGAGTAGAACCGCCGGTCCTCGGTCGAAAGCAGCGCGTCGATCACATAGGGCGGCAGCTCCTTCACATCGACGGGGCGCGCCTTGAAATCGCCGCGCCGCACGAAGGCCGCGCCCGACGCATCCTCCAGAATGAGCGCCGGTGACTGCAATGGTTCCAGCGCCCGGCCCAGCGGGGCCGTGAAAAACAGCCAGGCGATCAGGACAACGAACAGCAGCCCGAAACCGCCGAAAATCCACCGCCACCGGCGGCGGGGCTTTGGCGCAACCTCCGGCGTGTCGGTAACCGCAGGCGCTAGCGATGACATGGAAGGCCGGACAACATAGGCTGTTCATAGAGCGACCGGGCACCCCGCGCCAGAGTCCCGGTGCCGGATGCCCGGCTCCGCATCAAGGGCCCGCCAAGCCTGTCGCTATCAGCGGAACCTTGCCCTAATGTCCGCCGATGACGACGATGCGCCACCGCCTGTTCCGCGACCGATCCGCGCCCGGCAACAGCACCGTCACCTATATCGAGCTGTTCTTTGATCTGGTGTTCGTGTTTGCGATCACGCAGCTGTCGACCCGTCTGCTGGGTGATCCGACGTTGCACGGGGCTCTGGAAACCCTGACTCTGTTTCTCGCGGTCTGGTGGGTCTGGATCTACACCAGCTGGACGACCAACTGGCTTGATCCGGAGCGCGCGAATGTTCGCCTGATGCTGATTGGCATGATGCTCGGTGGATTGGCGCTATCGAGTGGTATTCCGGACGCCTTCGGGCGGGCCGGTCTGCGGTTTGCCGGGGCCTATACCGCGATGCAGTTGTTCCGCAGCCTGTATATGGTCTGGGCCTCCACCGGAGTGAGCGAGGGTCGCAGGCGCAATTTCATCCGGATCAGTTTCTGGTTCCTGTTGTCCGCACCGCTATGGCTGGGTGGCGCGGTCAGCCCGCCCGACACGCGGCTGCTGTTCTGGGCCACCGCGATCACCATCGAATATGCCGGCCCGTTTGCGCTGTTCCGCACCCCTGTCCTTGGCCGGTCTACCCCGGATGATTGGGATATTTCTGGTGGCCATATGGCGGAACGCTGCGCCCTGTTCATCATCATCGCGCTCGGCGAGGCCGTGCTGGTCACCGGCGCGACATTTGCCAAATTGCCGCCCGGTACGCCGACGACCTTTGCCTTTGTCACCGGCTTCGTTGGCAGCGCGACGATGTGGTGGATTTATTTCGACATCGGGGCGAAACGTGCCTCCAATATGATCAGCACAGCTGAAAATGCCGGGTTCATCGCGCGCAATGCCTATACCTATCTGCACATGCCGATTGTTGCGGGCGTCATCGTTAGCGCGGTCGGCGACCAGATGGTGCTGGCGCACCCGACTGGCGAAAGCAGCCTGACCCTGATTGCCTTCGCAACCGGCGGGCCCGGGCTGTTCCTGCTGGGCAATCAGGCCTTCAAGTGGAGCACGTCGGGGATGAAATACCCGCCGCTGTCGCACTTCATCGGGATGCTGCTGATGCTCGTGATCGGCGGCGCGGCCTGGTGGTTCGGCTGGTCGCCGCTGACGGTCGGGATCGCCGCAACCGGTGCGCTGGCCCTGACCGCAATCTGGGAATGGGATTCGCTCACCGGCCATAAATTGCTGCGATAGGAAGATGCCATGATCGATAACACCGCGACGCGCCCGCTTGGCAAGGATGATTCCCTCGACGATTTCGAGGTTCGGATGATCGCGCTCGGCGGCAAGACGCGGCGGGTCTATGTCAGCGGCACCGGGCCCGCAGTCATTGTGATGACCGAAATGCCCGGGATAAGCCCGCATGTTGCGCGCTTTGCCCGCTGGGTGCGCGATGCCGGGTTCACTGTCTATATGCCGCACCTGTTCGGGAAGGACGGCGCGGTTCCGTCGATGCCCGGCGCGCTGTTCACCATGGCAGGCGGCTGCATCTCGCGTGAGTTCCGGGCGTTTTCGGCCAATGCGTCCAGCCCCGCCACGGTCTGGCTGCGGGCGCTGGCGGCGCTGGCGCACCTCGAATGCGGCGGGCGTGGTGTCGGGGCGATCGGCATGTGCTGGACCGGCAATTTCGCGCTGTCGATGATGCTGGAAAAGTCCGTGCTGGCCCCGGTTCTGTCCCAGCCGTCGCTGCCGCTGAATGATCCGGCGGGGATGCACATTGCCCCCGATGAATTGGCCGCCGTCAAGGCCCGGATGGAGGCGGAGGACCTTGCCGTCCTTGCCTACCGGTTTGAAGGCGATGCCTTCTGCAAGGCGGCGCGGTTTGATGCCTATCAGGCAGCCCTTGGTGACCGGTTCCAGGCGCGGGTGCTGCCCGATAGCGCCGCCCGGCCGAACACTGCGATGAAAAACCCGCACAGCGTGGTGACCCTCCACCTGATCGACGAGGCGGGCCAGCCAACAGTTGCAGCGCGCGACGAGATTTTGGCATTTTTCCACGCGCGGCTGGTGGGGGCGGCGGCGTGAACCGGGGAAGCCGTTGCGTTGCATTCGCTGCAACAGTCCTGCTTGGCACCCCTGGGCTCGCCCAGACTGCCGAACTCAACACCCGCGCCGCCCTTGCCCGGGTGGCGGCACTGAACCCGGTGATCAACGCGGTGATCGCGCTCGATCCATCGGCGATAGCGCAGGCGCAGGCGCTTGACCGGATGCGCAAGGCGCGCGGGCCGCTGTTTGGGATGCCGGTGCTGATCAAGGACAATATTGACAGTCTGGGGACGCTGCCGACCACGGCGGGCAGCCTCGCCCTGACCGGCAATGTCACCAACCGCGACGCCCCACTGGTGGCGCGATTGCGCGCGGCAGGGGCGGTCATCCTTGGCAAGACCA
The DNA here is from genome assembly GCA_043759675.1 of Sphingosinicellaceae bacterium. Lineage (GTDB taxonomy): Bacteria > Pseudomonadota > Alphaproteobacteria > Sphingomonadales > Sphingomonadaceae > JADCGM01. The sequence goes on along the minus strand of JAYVLC010000349.1, from coordinate 3,187 downwards.
ACCTGTCCGAATGGGCAAATATGCGTGGGGGTCCGTCGATTTCAGGATGGAGCGGCGTCGGCGGTCAGACCCGCAATCCGCATGCGCTGAACCGGTCACCGTGCGGATCATCGGCAGGCAGCGGTGCCGCTGTGGCAGCCGCGATGGTCGACGGGGCGATCGGGACCGAGACCGACGGATCGATTGTTTGTCCGGCGTCGGTCAACGGGATTGTCGGGCTGAAGCCGACCGTCGGGCTGGTCAGCCGGACGCATACTGTGCCGATCAGCCAAAGCCAGGACACCGCCGGGCCGATGACGAAGGATGTGCGGACCGCTGCGCTGCTGCTTGGCGTCATCGCCGGGACCGACCCAGCCGATACCGCGACAGCGGCCGCTGATAGCCACAGGGTCGATTATGTTGCCGCGCTTGACCCGCTCGCCCTCAACGGCCGCCGGATCGGTGTGATGCGCTGGGCGGTCGGGTCATCGCCTGCGGTCAAAGCGCTGTTTGACGCCGCGCTTGATGTGCTCAAGGCGCAGGGTGCGGTGTTGGTCGATGTCGATGAACCCAAGGACCGCGGCAAGATTGGTGCGGCTGAGTACACAGTGCTGCTGACCGAGCTGAAGACCGGGCTGGCTGCTTATCTCGCGACAACTCCGGCAGCTGTGAAAGTGCGGACACTCGCCGATGCCATCGCCTTCAACGCTGTCAGCGACCGCGAACTCGGACTGTTCGGGCAGGAGCATTTCACCCGGAGCGAGGCGACAAAGGGGCTGGCCGATCCGGACTATCTGGCAGCACGGGCCTTGTCGCTCCGGCTGGCAGGCAAGGAGGGCATCGAGGCGATGCTGGCCGCCGCCGATGTCGTGGCGCTGGTGGCACCGACCACCGGGCCGGCCGTGTTGATTGATGCGGTGGGCAACGGCGGTGGCGGCGGCAGCATTGGGGCGACCGGGTTTGCCGCCGTGGCCGGGACGCCGCATCTGACGGTCCCGATGGGTGCGGTGAAGGGCCTTCCGGTCGGTCTGTCGTTCCTGGGTCCGGCCTGGAGCGAGGCCAGGCTGCTCGGCCTCGGCTATGCCTATGAACAGGCGAGCCACGCCAGGGTTGCGCCAACTTTTGCACCGTCGATCGAGGCGATGCCTGCGGTGGCGAAGTTGCTGGCGCGGCCCTAGATTGGTGCCATGATCAAAACCGCTCACCTAACCGACCGTGCCGTGCTGCGCATTGCCGGCCCCGACGCGCGTGAGTTTTTGCAAGGTCTGCTGACCAACGATGTCATGCAGCCGCTGCCAATGTGGGCCGGGTTGCTGACCGCGCAGGGCAAATATCTGTTCGACATGGTCCTGCATGACGGCGGCGATGCGGTGCTGGTTGATGTGCTCGCCAGTCGTGCGGCGGACCTGGCGAAACGGCTGACGATGTACAAATTGCGCCGGGCTGTAACGATTGAAGCCCCCGCGTTGCAGGTGTTTGCGAGTTGGGGTGGCGACGCTGCGGGGGCTGTCGATCCCCGATTGGCCGCGCTTGGACATCGCTGGGTCGCAGGCGCCGCCGACACCAATGCGTCGCTGGCCGATTATGAAGCGCATCGGTTGGCGCTTGGCGTGCCGGACAGCGCGGATTTTGAGATCGACAAGACGATGTGGCTGGAGACCAATGCGGCTGAGCTGAACGGTGTGTCGTTCACCAAGGGCTGCTACGTTGGGCAGGAGAATACGGCGCGCATGCACCACCGCGACAAGTTGCGCAAACGGCTGCTGCCGGTGACATTGGCGGGCGATCTGGGCGATGTGCGGGCGGTCATGTCAGGCGACCGCGAGTCAGGGGCGTTGCGGAGTTTGCACGGGCGGCACGGGATCGCGTTCCTGCGGTTGGAATTGCTCGACGGGCTGAGCGTCGGCGGTGCGGCGGTCACGATGGACTGGCCGACGTGGCTGGGTGAACACCCCTCGACAGGCGGGGGTGCGGAGGATTAGCCTTGCGCCATGACCCGCCGAAAGAAGAAACAGGCCCCGACGCCGCTGCATGACCGAAAACTGCTCGGGATGATGGCGATCTGCGGGGCACTGCTGCTGGCATTTCTGGTGTGGGTGTCGGGATAGCGTAGAATCGGTCGATTGTTCACCGTCATCCCCGCGACGGCGGGGACCCAGCCCAAACACCGAGTGCACGCGGGAGCGTGCGCGCGCTGCTGCGCGCATCTTTGCAAGTGGACTGGGTCCCCGCCTTCGCGGGGATGACGGTGATATTTGGAGGCGCTGCCTACCCCAGCCGCCCCAGCGCCGCGCGCAGCCTATCGGCCTCCGCCGTCCGGTCCGCCAAATCGGCACGCGCTTTCTCGACTGCCTCGGGCTTGGCGCGCTCGGTGAACCCCGGATTGCCAAGCCTGCCGGTCAAGGCATCGCGCTCCCTTTCCGCCGCGATGGCCGCCTTCTCCAACCGCGCGCGCTCGGCGGCGAGGTCGATGACGCCGTCGACCTCCAAGAAGAATGTCACGCCTTCCACGATCACCTGCAAGCCGTTTGGGTTGGGCGCGGAGATATTCGACAGCGAGCCAAACCGAGCCAACTTCCTTAGCTCACTGTGGTAGAACCGCAGGCGCTCGTGGAACGTCCCATCACCGCCATAAACCCAAGCATTTAGCCGCGCCGAGGGCGGGACTCCGACCTCCGTTCGCGCCGACCGAACTTCCGAAACCAACTTTATCAGCCAGTCAATTTCGGCTGCCGCCACGACATCGATACTCACCGCGTCGGCCTCGACCCACTTTGCCGCGATCAAATCATACGGACGTTCGCCAAGCGAGTGCCACAACTCCTCGGTGATGAACGGCATCACTGGGTGGAGCATAACCAATATCTGATCGAGCGCCCAACCAGCGACGGCTTTCGTTTCGTCGTTCGTACTGCCTTTCATCAGCTCCAGATACCAGTCGCAGAAGCGGCTCCAGACGAACTGGTAGATGGTGTCGGCATAGGCATCGAAGCGGAAATCGGTGATGGCCTGGTCGAGCGCTTGGCTCGTCTTCGCCACCTCGCCAATGATCCAGCGGTTGACCGGCAGCGTCGCGCTTGGCGGCACCGGAGACGCACTCGCGCCAATCCCGTTCGACTGCGCGAACCGTGCCGCATTCCACAGCTTGGTGCCGAAATTGCGGTAACCCTCGACGCGCTTCTCATCGAGCTTGATGTCGCGGCCCTGG
>JAYVLC010000348.1:0-12291 GCA_043759675.1 Sphingosinicellaceae bacterium | reverse complement strand
GCGATCTCGTTTGTACTGTTGAAGGTTCTACCTCGCCGGTGACACAGAGACGCCCATTCAAAAAAGCCTGACCGCAATCCTGAAGGCTCGAACAGCAAGGCTCCAAAGCCGTTCGCAGACCTCGAAGACAACCGTCGGTGATCGGGCAAAAACGAAAACAAAGGTAACGAGATGGGAAGATCAATTAGACAACAGTGCACTTATTTGTGGGGTTACGGGTTGCGGGGACGGCGGTGGACTGCACCCAATTGTGCGCTCCAGTTCAAACGCGGGAACAGCCGGAAACTGCGCCGGCCAGGCGCCTGCGCGGTCTCTGAAAGTCAGTGTGGCGGCCCATGCGAGGGATATGGGCAACAGGTAGCGCATCCCGTCATCCCGGCGGACGCCGGGACCCAGGAGCCGATCAAAGGAGCACGCGGGAGCGGGTGCGTGCTGCTGCGGGTAGTTGTAGTTGTGCTACTGGGTCCCGGCGTTCGCCGGGATGACGGGGTTTGGTGCGTTCGCCGGGATGACGTGGATTGGGATGGACACGAACCGAACCCCGTCCGGTTGGCCGGGTGGGCAGCGGGCTGGGGGCTGGTAGCTTGGCGGCATGGAAAAAGGCGGTTGGACCTACATGCTTGCCAGCAAGCGCAACGGGACGCTTTATGTTGGCGTGACCAGTGATTTGGCGCGCCGGGTCTGGGAACATCGCGAGGGGCTGATTGCGGGATTCACCCGGCGCTACGGGGTGAAGATGTTGGTGTGGTACGAGGCGTTTCCGACCATCGGGGAGGCGATCGGGTGCGAAAAGCGCATCAAGGAGTGGAAGCGCTATTGGAAGATCAAGCTGATCGAGGAGCGCAATCCCGAGTGGCGGGATTTATATCCGGAGTTATCGATGTGAGGCGGTAACATTCGTTGCCCTCCCCTCCCCGTCATCCCGGCGAACGCCGGGACCCAGAAGCGCTCCGAAAAAGCGTGCGAAAGCACGCACGCGCGCACGCGTGCGGTTGTTGCTTTGCTACTGGGTCCCGGCGTTCGCCGGGATGACGAGGGGGTATATGCTCCGCAAGACGTCCAGCCGCCCCTACCCGCATCCCCTGCTGATAGCGCTATGTCCCGCCGCCGGTTCCTTCGGGCTCCACGGCTCCAACCTCGCCAAACCCGGCCTCGACACCCTCCTCCTCGTCATCCGCATCACCGATCTTGGCAGCTGACACGACATGTTCGTCGTCGGCCACCCGGAAGATCGTCACGCCCTGGGTGTTGCGGCCCATGACGCGGATATCCACCACGGTGGTACGGATCAGCTTGCCCTGGTCGGTGACCAGCATCAGTTGCTCGGCGACATCAACGGGGAAGCTGGCGACGACCGGGCCGTTGCGATCAGACGTCAGAATGTTGGTGATCCCCTGCCCGCCCCGCCCGGTGCGGCGATAGGCGAAGGCGCTGGAGCGCTTGCCATAGCCGTTGGCGGTGATGGTCAGGATGAACTGTTCGGCGGCCTTGAATTCGGCTTCACGCTCACCGGTCAATTCGCCCTTGAGATAGGCATCGCGCTCCTCGGTCGTCGCGTCAAAGCGGCGCAGGATCGACAGGGAAATGACTTCGTCGCCGTTGCGAAGCGTCATGCCGCGTACCCCGGTGGACGTCCGGCTGACAAATTCGCGCACATCATCCGCTGCAAAGCGCATCGCCTTGCCACCGCGCGCGGCCATCAGGACGTCATCGCCAGCATCGCAGAGCGCGACGCCGATCAGCCGGTCATCGTCGTCGTCTTCAAACCGCATGGCGAATTTGCCGTTGGTCGGCACGTTGGTGAAGGCATCCATCGAATTGCGGCGGACCCGGCCCTTGGCGGTGGCGAACATGACGTGCAATGCGCCCCATTCCGCCTCATCCTCAGGCAGCGGTAAGACGGTCGAAATAACCTCGCCCTCGGCCAGCGGGAACAGATTGGCCATCGCGCGGCCCTTGGACTGCGGCGTGCCCTCCGGCAGGCGCCAGACCTTTTTGCGGTAAACCTTGCCGTGCGTGGAGAAGAACAGCACCGGCGTGTGGGTCGAAGTGACGAACAGTTCGGTGACGACATCCTCCTCCTTGGTCGACATGCCGGAGCGGCCTTTGCCACCGCGCTTCTGCGCCCGGTAGGTATCGACCGACACGCGCTTGATGTAGCCGGTCATCGTGACCGTCACGACCATCTCCTCGCGCTCAATCAGGTCTTCATCGTCAATGTCGTCAAGATTTGCGGTAATCTCGGTCCGGCGCGGGGTCACGAACGGCTGGACCGTATCAAATTCGGCGAGCATCACCTCATAGAGCCGGGCGCGATTGCGCAGGATTTCAAGCAACGCCTCAATTGAATCCGCCAACTCCTTCAATTCATCGCCGATTTCCTCGCGACCAAGTGCCGTCAATTTTGACAGGCGCAGATCGAGGATCGCCTTCACCTGCGGCTCGGACAGCCGGTACAGGTCACCCTGGTCTTCGTGCGCAACGGCCTCAACCAGCTCAAGATACGGTCGGATTTCCGCCGCATCCCAGTCGCGGGCCAACAAGGTTTCCCGCGCAGCCGCAGGCGTTGCCGAGCTACGAATCGTCCGGACGACTTCATCAAGATTGGTGACCGCGATGACGAGGCCAAGCAGCAAATGGGCGCGGTCGCGGGCCTTGGCCAGTTCGAATTTTGACCGGCGGGTGATGACCTCCTCGCGGAAGCGAATGAACGCCTCGATGATATCGCGCAGGTTCATCAGTTCCGGGCGGCCACCGCGGATCGCCAGCATGTTGAAGGCAAAATTGCTTTGGGCGGGGGTGTAGCGATAGACCTGATTGAGCACGACGTCGGGTGTCGCATCCCGCTTCAGGTCGATGACAATCCGCACGCCCTCGCGGTTCGATTCGTCGCGGATGTCGCTGACACCCTCGATCCGCTTGTCCTTGACCGCCTCGGCAATTTTTTCGACCAGCGCGTTCTTGCCCTGCTGATACGGAATTTCGGTCAGGATGATCGACCGGCGGTCACCCCTGCCTTCTTCAACCGTCGAACGCGCCCGCATCGTCACCGACCCGCGCCCGGTGTGATAGGCCGAATGCAGCCCGGCCCGGCCCATCAGGAACGCGCCGGTGGGGAAATCCGGGGCCGGGATATGCGCCATCAGGCCGTCCACATCGATGGCGGGGTTTTCAATATAGGCGCGGCAGGCGTTCAACACTTCGCCAAGATTGTGCGGCGGGATATTGGTCGCCATGCCGACAGCAATGCCGCCAGCGCCGTTGACCAGCAAATTGGGATAGCGCGCCGGAAGTACCGACGGTTCCCGCTCCTGCCCGTCATAATTGGGCACGAAATCGACGGTGTCCTTGTCGAGATCCTCGAGCAGGGCGACGTCGGCGACCTTGGCCAGCCGCGCTTCGGTATAGCGCATCGCGGCGGGGGAATCGGGGTCCATCGAGCCGAAATTGCCCTGGCCATCGATCAGCGGCAGCCGCATCGCCCAGTCCTGGGTCATCCGGGCCAGCGCGTCATAGATCGAACTATCGCCGTGCGGGTGATATTTACCCATCACGTCACCGACGATGCGCGCCGACTTGCGGTAGGGTTTGCCCGAGGTAAAACCGCTTTCGTAGCTGCCAAAAAGGATGCGGCGGTGGACGGGTTTCAGCCCGTCGCGCACATCGGGCAAGGCGCGCGCCACGATCACGCTCATCGCGTAATCGAGGTAGCTCGTCTTCATCTCATCCACGATCGAAATCGGGCGGATATCGGAGGGATCCGTCGGCGGCGTTTGCGTCACGTCCACGGTGGGTTAAAATCCTGACTTCGGCGGGGCTGTTGCGTCCCTGTCATCTAGAGAAACACGACTGGGAACGCCAGCTTTTCTGCCGCATTGCCGGATCAATCACGCAATCAATTGCGTTGCTGCGCCAGCCGCAGCATAGCGCGACGATGACCGAGCCAGTTCACATCATCGGGGGTGGCCTCGCCGGGTCCGAGGCGGCATGGCAATTGGCGCGATCCGCTGTTCCGGTGGTCCTGCACGAGATGCGCCCGGTGCAGGGAACCGATGCGCATCACACCGACGGATTGGCCGAACTCGTCTGTTCCAACAGCTTCCGCTCCGATGATCCGGACAACAATGCAGTCGGCCTGTTGCACGCCGAAATGCGGCGGATGGGATCATTGATCCTGAGGTGCGCCGATGCGTCGCGCGTCCCTGCCGGATCAGCGCTTGCGGTTGATCGTGATGAGTTTTCTGCTGCTGTCACCGCAGCACTTGAGGCCGAGCCGCTGGTTGAAATCCGGCGCGAGCTGATCGCCGGCCTGCCGCCGCCGGATTGGTCGAGCGTCATCATCGCAACCGGCCCGCTGACCGCTGTTCCGCTGGCCGAGGCGATCCGCGACCTGACGGGTGAAGATAGCCTGGCCTTCTTCGACGCCATTGCCCCGATTGTGCATTTCGACAGCATCAACCGCGACATCGCCTGGTTTCAGTCCCGCTGGGACAAGGGCGATACCGCTGACTACATCAACTGCCCGATGAACCGCGATGAGTATGAAGCGTTCATCGACGCGATGCTTGCAGGCGAGAAATCCGCCTTCAAGGACTGGGAGGCCAACACCCCCTATTTCGATGGCTGCATGCCGATTGAAGTGATGGCGGAACGCGGACGCGACACGCCGCGCTTTGGGCCAATGAAGCCGGTGGGTCTGACCGACCCCCGGACGGGACGGCGGCCCTGGGCGGTGGTCCAGCTACGGCAGGACAATGCGCTGGGGACATTGTTCAACATCGTCGGGTTCCAAACCAAGCTCAAACACGCCGATCAGGTCCGGGTGTTCCGGATGATTCCCGGATTGGAGGCGGCGCAGTTCGCGCGGCTTGGTGGTCTGCACCGCAACACCTTCATCAAATCGCCGGTATTGCTCGATGGGGTACTGCGCCTGAAGGCCGATCCCCGCCTGCGCTTTGCCGGGCAGATCACCGGATGCGAGGGCTATGTTGAGAGCGCCGCCGTCGGACTTCTTGCGGGACGTTTTGCGGCTGCCGAACGGCGCGGCGAGGCACTTGGCCCGCCACCGGCGACCACGGCGATCGGCGCGCTGCTGTCGCACATCACTGGCGGCGCCGACGCCAGCAGCTTCCAGCCGATGAACGTCAACTTCGGGCTGTTCCCGCCGCTGATCGAGGGCGTGCACAAGAAGGAGCGCAAACCGGCGATGACCGCGCGGGCGCGGACAGATCTTGAGGGCTGGCTGACGGTCTAGGCATCGACGTTCGGCTCGGGTCGGCACCGTTCCAGCGTCCGCTGGCCATTGCGCTTCGGGGCTGTCGTCGCAAGCTCCGCTGCCGACAATTTACCGTCACGGTCGGCGTCTGCCGTCCCAAATTTAATTACTGATTTTGCAGCATATTCGGCAAAGTCGACCTTGCCGTCGGCGTTGACGTCAAGTTTGCCAAAGGCTTTGCGACGACTGGCGAGATACTCAGTCTCGCTGACATCGCCATTGTCGTCGGCATCGAGGCGGGCAAACCGCTTTGCCTCACGCGCGACCGGAGTCGCTGCCGGGGCAACAAGTTGCCCAGCATCACCGGGAGTCATCCGGAACGCGGCAGGCGGGTCCGGCAACTGCGGCCTGGCTGTTCCCACCGATAGCGCCGCGACCGCCCCTGCGATCAGTATCCCTGCCCCGCCAAGTGCCAGCCAACGCTTCATCTTGTGTCCCCGCCTAGAGTCGCCCGGTGACGATGGCGACTGCCAGACGGACTTGTCGAGAGGGTGATACGGTTACCCCGTCCAGTTGGCCGGGGTCAGCCTGGCGGAGGTCGCGGCGCGCGACGGCCAGCAGCGCCAGCAACGGCCGGAGCGGACCGGATGATTTCCGCGGCGTATCAGCGAGCAGCTCTGCCGCCTCAGGCTGGTGCAGATAGCCCCGCCGCCATCCATCAACGGCTGCCCAGCCGCGTCCAGCTGCCAGCGTGTCGGCAGTGGCGGGAACGCCGAGCGCGACCGAGATCGCCGCAAACAGCCGCTCGCCGCGCAGGGTCGCCCAGTCAAGCGGTACACCATCAATGAACGCCAGTGACGGATCATCAAACCCGTCAAGACTTGCCGGCGCAACCCCGGCGCTCATTAGGGCGGCAAGGATCGGCTGCGCTGGTGCAGCACGCTGGCCGAGTTCAGCGATCCGCTCGCGCCACCACGCCAGCCTGATCTGGCCGACCATCGGATCGGTTGTGGTCGTCGCGACGTCGAGCAGGGCAAGGTCGAGTGCATGGATGGCAAATAGCGCCGGACGCAGGGCCGCAGGGGCGTACAGGGTCGCAAGATAGCGAAGCGGGTCACCGGCGCGGACCAGCCCAGCACAATGTTCGATCTCGCCGGTCATGGCCGGGAGTTAACCCCATCCGCTAACCCTCTGCAATAACGCTTTGTTAGGCGATAGTCGCCATGGTGACCGGATGCTCAGACCCGGATCGACATCGACTGACTGGCTGGCCCGGATGCTTCGCTGCCTGGTGCGGAGTGAACGGGGCAACGTCCTGCTTGTGATGACCGCCGGAATCATCCCGGTCGTCGCTGCCGTTGCCGGCGCCGCCGATGTGTCCCGGACGTACATGGCACAGGCACGGTTGCAGCAGTCGGTTGATGCCGCCACGCTCGCTGGACGCAAGATATTGTCTGACACCAATATCGCCAATGGGTCGATCGCCGAAGTCGAAGTGCAGCAATTCCTGTCGGCCGATTTTCCGACCGGCGTTTTCGGCACGTCGGGCATGACCAAGCAATTGTCACTCGCTGCCGACGGAAATTTCTGTGTGACGGCCAGTGTCGATGTACCGACGATATTGATGGGCACTGCCACGACGGTCAAAACGAGCAGCGGACGGGTTTTGCCGATCACCGCCAAATCCTGTGCGCGGCGATCGGGGTCGAACATCGACGTGGTCCTGGTGCTCGACGTCACGGGTTCGATGGCGTCCTACGCTGGCAGCACCACCCGGATTCAAGGCCTTAAGCAGGCAACGCTCGATTTTCTGGCGACGCTTGATACGACGCGGACACAACTCGCGGCGGAAGGGCTGCGGGTGCGGGTCGGGATTGTGCCCTATAATGCGACGGTGAATATCGGGCGGTTGCTGAACGCTGATGTGCCCTATGCCAATGGTGTCCCCTATGTCGCGGCAGCACCGACCAGCTGGTGTACGCTCGCGACATCCAAAAACTGTGTGTGGAGCAACATCGGCTACCCGCGGAAGGCGACGACCGGGCCACAGAAATGGTCGAACAATGATTCAGTCGAAGGAAATGCCACGACCACGCCGATGCCGCGCGCGCTGGTGGCGGGTACCAACAATGTCGATCTGACGAACTTTGTCACCGCTGGTGGGGCCGCCGGAACGACGGTGAGCGACCTTTACGCCTGGCGCGGGTGTGTCGAAGCGCGGCAGACCGTGACCACAATCACCGATACCACAAGCACTGCGACAATCCCGAACGGCGCATTCGATATTCTGGATGCCGCCCCTGGGGTAGTGACCGGCGGCGGAACAGCGCCTGCGTGGCGCCCCTATTTCGGGCCGCCTTCGAGCTACAATCACTACCGGCCCAAAAATGGAACGGTGCCGGTCGCCGGTGCAACGGGGCAACCGTGGAATCAGTTGCCGTGGCGCGTCAGCAACAGCAGCACCTTCAGTTATTCTGACGGCAACGCAAGCCTGAGCGCCGGTACCGACACCTCCTCAGGGTCCGAAACCGGCCCCAATTATTACTGCCCGCCCGAAGCGAAGCTGCTTTCGGAGGCGACCAAGGCCGACCTCACCTCCTATGTGAACAGCCTGAAACCGCTCGGATCGACGCTGCACGACATCGGCATGTACTGGGGATTGGCGATGATCAGCCCCGGGGCCCCGTTCGTCAATGCAAATACCTATCTGAAGGCCGGGGTCCCCGGCACCGCGCGGGAGGTCAAACGCTATATCGTGTTCATGACCGACGGCGATCTGGATCCGAGCGAGTCCAGCTATTCGGCCTGGGGCTATGAAGATTTTGAGCAGCGGCTCGGCACGACCGGCAGCAGCGACAACCGGACCAAGGGGCGTCACAACACCCGCTTCCTGATGATCTGCGAGCAGGCCAAACAGGTCGGCGTCAATATCTCGACGGTGTCGTTCGGACTGGCGGTGACGAGTCAACTCAAGGGCTGCGCGACTTCTGCCGATCAGACCTATTCCGCCTCAACTTCAACCGATCTCATCAACATTTTCAAGCAAATTGCCAACAATATCGGCTATTTGCGAGTCGCCAAATGAGGCCGCGCCTTGCTGATTGCAACCGCGGAGCGGTGACCATCGAGTTCGGGATGATGATGGTCCCGATGCTGTTTCTGCTTATGGGTAGCGTGGAGCTCAGCTATTTTGCCTATGTGAAATCGGTGGTTTCGGGGTCGATGCGTGAAGTCGCGCGGTCAACCTCAACCGGCCAATATACCCAGGCCGAGCTTGATGCGACCGTGCGGAGCCGCCTCGCCACTGTTGGCGTAAAACCGGCGGACATCACCATTCTCACCCGCGCCTACCAGACCTTCGACGCCAGCGTCTCCAAACCCGAACCGTTGACCCAGGATTCCGCCCCGTTTGGCGAGCCCAATGTCGGCGATTGCTACTATGATCTCAACAAGAACGGCCTCTGGAACTCGGACACCAGCGGTGGCCCGGAGGACATTCTGTATTATTCGGTGACGGCCAAGCACAAATTATTGTTCGGATTGACCAATTCCCTGATGGGCGCGGTCGGTGGCTATGTGACGATCCGGACCACAAGCACGATCAAGAACGAACCCTACAACAACAACTCACCCGAATTGTGTATCAGCGATGCCAGCCAGATCGGAGGTTAGCCGTCTTGCCAGCGTGGTGCGCCGGTTCGGGCGGGCCGAGGCTGGCGTGTCGGTGGCTGAGTTTGCGCTGATGCTGCCCTTCTTTGTCAGCACGCTGCTGCTTGGCATGGATACGATCTGGTACGTTCACGCCCATCAGGAGGCCAGCCGCCTCGCTACATCGACCGCCGACCTTGCCGCCCGCTACCGCGCCAGCCTTGACGAGAAGGATGTGAAAACCCTGTTCCTTGGTGCAAGGCTGTCAACCGACGGCGTGGACTTTCTCGGTAAGGGCCGGCTCATTCTAAGCTCGGTCACCCGGAACGCTGCCAACAATGGCCACTGGGTCCGGTGGCAGCGCTGCCAGGGCAGCTTGGTCAACGTCAGCCAGTTGGGGGTCGAAAATGCCGGTCAGCTGAACAGCAGCGTCGCCACCGTGTCCGGAATGACGCTGAACGCCGGCGACAATGTTATGTACGCCGAGGTGTTCTACAAATATCAGCCGCTGTTTTTCACCGCGCTCTACCCCAAGGACAAGCTGATCAAATACACCGCCTCGTTCATGGCGCGGGAGATTGCCTTGCCGTCGCTGACGAATGTCACCAATCTTGCGACAGCCTCGAAGGCCATGTGCTGAGGCCCCTCCGGGTCAGGTGCGGGCGGACAGGGAATAGTAAAGCCGCTTGGCAGTCCGGAACAGGGCTGAATTTTCGGGGACGAGGTTGCGCACGAGTTGCTCGCTGTTGTTCGCGAGGCTGTTCATGATGGATGCCAGCGGATCTCGCAGGAAATAGTGACCGAAATAGGCCCCCAGTTCCTGTTTCGATTTCGCCCCGCCATTGTCGGCGTATTTTGCGACACAGGGCGTGAAATGCGGGTATAATCCCGCAACGCCGTGCAGCGTCGTTCGCATGTAATTTCCGATCAGGAGATCGTCGAAAATCTCATAGTCGATGCAGGTCATGAACGACGCGCGCGGGGCTTCAAACGATATGCCTTTTGACCGCAACGCCGGATTGAGATCGACCGTGACGGTCCGGCCACCGGCTGTCACCTCGACAAAGCCAAAATGGTCGCGCAGCGCCTCACGCGCCTGAAAATAGGCGCGAATCTTCTGTTCATCCTCACCCGTAAGAGCGTCTGTCCAACTGTCCCCGCAGGCCTCGGGGGACAGCAGCGGCCGATCCAGTCGCGCTGGCATCAATTCCCGCACGGCGTCGGTTTCACAGTCAACCCGGACAAATGCCGGAAGCATTTGCGGCGCGTTGGGGAGCGCCCCCGACTGATAGTCAGCCAGCTCAGGGACAAGGTCATTCGCCCAGGCGGAATCGGTGCGGCGGTAGCGGTGAAACGAGGAAAAGGGAATCAGCCGGCTGGCCCCGAACCGCACCCCTTCACGCTGGGCGCGCGGTGCAATCGCCCGGCGCTTTTTGCTGATGTCCGTCAGCCGCGCCCCATCGGGTGCAAACAGGTTGAGCATGTCAGCCCCGCCCCAGCCGTGCAGCGATAGCAGGTAGACTTCCTTGAACGACCGGGCGAGCCGCCGGATCCGCCAGGCTTCGCCAAATTGCGGGCTGTCATTCGTATTGATGACAAGGCGGCCGTTGATGTCGATCAGCAGCATCGAATCCTGGTTGCGATTGGCGACCGCGCAAGCCCGGATGTTGGGCGACAGCTGAAGCCATTCCCAATCGCGCAAGATCCGGACCGCATGGCCCGCCGCCTCAAGGTCGCGCTTGATCCGCGCGCCGTGATGGTCCGCGAGCAAAATCTGCCCGCCGCCCAGATCGGGAATCGACTCCATGTTCAAATGATCGGGGTGCCCGTGCGAAAACCAGTGATAGCGGGCAGACTTGATCGCTGAGAGCTGTTCGGCAGGAATTTCATAGTCATGCCCCCAACTGCCGAAATAGGCCGGGTGATCCAGCCACGCATCGGTTGTCAGCACGGGTTCGCCGTCATACGCGATGATCGTCGCGCTACCGATCGTATCGAATCCAAGCATCGGGCGGCTTTCGTGAAAAATGCGTTGCGGCAAACCGGTCGATACCGCAGGGAAAGACCAAGGGAAAGCAACCGCCTGCGTTGGGGGAATAATTGAAGGCGATACTACGCAAACTAGCGCGCCCGCTCGCTGCGACCTGCTACCGCAGCCGGCCGCTTGGCAGCTGGCCAGTTGCGGTCGCCGACCTGCTCGAGGTCAAGACCCCGCAGAACATCTTCCCCAAAGCGCAGGAGTCGCCCGACGGCGGCTCCAACATCAACATCATATTCGAGTTGCTGCAACACACCGCGCCGATCCCCGGCGATGTTGCGGAATGCGGCGTGTTCAAAGGGGCGAGCCTCGCTGCGACCGGACTCTGGTTGCGCCAGTCACAGTCGGAAAAACGCGCCTGGGGCTTTGATTCCTTTGAGGGGTTTGATGACAGCGTTGCCCTTGACGTGGCGCTGGGTGGCCCCGCCAACACCGAGCGCCGGGTGGGTGGATTTGGCGGCACGTCGCTCGGGCATGTCGCATCCAAACTGGCGATGCTCGGGCTTCGGCAGCGGGTCACGCTGGTGCCGGGCTATTTTTCCGACACGCTTGGGAAAATCGGGGACCGCGCCTGGAGTTTCGTCCATCTGGATTGCGATATCCACGATTCCTATCTGCAAACGCTGGACGATTTCTATCCGCGCCTGTCACCCGGCGGAATTATCCTGTTCGACGAATATGATGATCCGCCCTGGCCGGGGTGCAATCTCGCGATTGACGGCTTTCTGAGCAACAAACCGGAGAAACCGATCCGGATCTCCCGCGACAATTACATTAAGTCCTATATTCGCAAAATCTAGCCGGAATCCTTCCGGTTACCGGGTCAGCTTTTTGTAGGTCATCCGGTGCGGGCGGTCGGCTTCATCGCCGAAGCGGCGGCGCTTGTCTTCCTCATAGGCCTGGAAATTGCCCTCAAACCATTCGACATGGCTATCGCCCTCGAACGCGAGGATGTGGGTCGCCAGCCGGTCGAGGAAAAAGCGATCATGGCTGATCACCACCGCGCAACCGGCGAAACTCTCAAGCGCCTCCTCCAGCGCGCGCAGGGTTTCGACATCGAGGTCGTTCGTCGGCTCATCGAGCAGCAGCACATTGCCGCCCTCGGCGAGCATCTTGGCGATGTGAACACGATTGCGTTCACCGCCCGATAGCTGGCCGACTTTCTTCTGCTGGTCGCCACCCTTGAAATTGAACGCGCCAACATAGGCCCGGGTGTTGACTTCATGCTTGCCGAAATAAAACCGTTCATTGCCGCTGGAGACTTCCTCCCAGACGTTCTTTTTGGGATCGAGGGTATCGCGCGACTGGTCGACATAGCCGAGCTTCACCGTCTCCCCGACCTTGACCGAGCCGCTATCCGGCGTCTCCACGCCGGTTATCAGCTTGAACA
>JAYVLC010000347.1:0-4398 GCA_043759675.1 Sphingosinicellaceae bacterium | reverse complement strand
CTGTCGCTTGCCAATCCTTGCCCGGTATCGGCGCGCAGCACAGTCGCGCCCGCGCCATCGCCGAACAGCACGCACGTGGTGCGATCCTCCCAATCCAGCCATAGGTGTCGCGAACGCCGATGGGTTCGCTGTAGGCGATGACGAGCGGGATGCGGTCGTAAGGTTCGGTCATCTCAATCTACCTCGTCATCCCGGCGAACGCCGGGACCCAGAAGCCCGTAACAAATACGGGCCGGAGCGCGCGCTGCCGCGTGCGTTTGATACTTTGCGACTGGGTCCCGGCGTTCGCCGGGATGACGGGTGGTTCACGCTGCCGCCGCCTTGCGGGCGGTCCAGGCATCGATGACGGCGCGGGCGTTGGCGGCTTCGCTGGCCATGATGGCGTCGTGATCGGCGACCCGGGCGGTGATTTCCAGCGGGATGCCGTTCGGGTCGCTGAAATAGATCGACTTGACGAAATGGTGATCGATCGGCCCGAAACAGGGCACGTCGGCAGCCTTGAATTTTGCCTGCCACGCACCGAGTTCGTCTTCTGACCCGGCCTCAAACGCCACGTGCCGGTCGAAGCCGTGAACAAGCGCGAATTTGTCTTCGCTTGCTGACTTCGGCGCGTCGAAGAAGGCGAAGTAGTTGCCGTCACCCAGTTTGAAGAACAGGTGGACGAAGGGATTCTTGCGTCCCGACCCCGGCTCAAATTCCTCCGCAACGACCGCGGCAAGGGGGAGGCCGAGCAAATCCTCATAAAAGGCCCGGGTTTGCTCGGCGTCGCGGCACCGGAACGCACTGTGGTGAATGCCCTTGAGGTTCATCCTGCCCGCCTTGCCGTCATGAAATAGTTGATCGCGAGATCGCCGGTCATCACAAAGCCGCGCCCGGGCCGGTAGCTGAGGCCGCGGGTATCGCGGGCGTCGAGGCCGTGGCGTGCCAGTGCTGCGCCCAGCTCGGCAGGCGTGACGAACTTGTTCCAGTCATGCGCGCCCGCCGGGATGACCCGTGCAACCCGCTCCCCGCCGACGATCAGCACCGCGTAGGATAAGGCGGTCCGGTTCGGCGTTGACAGGATCAACAGGCCGCCAGGCGCCAGCAGGGTCGCAATCGCTGCAACGAAGCTGTCGATGTCGGCGACATGTTCGATGACTTCAAGACAGGTGATCAGATCGAACTGGCCGGGCAGGTCAACGGCCAGCGCCTCGGCCGAACCACCCCGATACGCAATCACCAGCCCTGCGCCAGCCGCGTGGTCCTGCGCGATGGCGACATTCTCCGGCGCGGCGTCGAGCCCGGTGACCGCAAAACCCTGCCGCGCCAACGGCTCACACAGCAACCCGCCGCCGCAGCCGACATCGAGCGCCCGCAGCCCGGCAAAGGGCGACCGCGCCCGAACATCCCGCCCAAAATGCGCCACCGCCTGCTCGCGGATGTAGCCAAGCCGCACCGGATTGATCGCGTGCAACATCCGCGACGTGCCGCGCGGGTTCCACCAGTCTTCAGCCAACCCGCCGAACAGCGTGACTTCAGCCGGATCGATTGAGGCAGCGTTGCTTGCGTTCATACCCCGACATTTCTATCAGGACCGCATCCCGCCTGATAGGCTCTCAACACGCGCAGGACCCACCTTTCGCCCATGCCTCGCATCGTCATGAAGTTCGGCGGCACCTCGATGGCCGGGATAGAGCGCATTCGCAACGTCGCGGCGCGGGTGAAGCGCGTCGTCGATGCTGGCAATGAAGTCGCGGTTGTTGTCTCGGCAATGGCCGGCGAAACCGACCGGCTCGTCAATTTTTGCCGGGAAGCCTCGGCGCTGCATGACCCGAGGGAATATGATGTCGTCGTCGCTGCCGGCGAGCAAATCACCAGCGGCCTGCTGGCAATTGCCCTGCAAGCCGCAGGGGTGCCGGCCCGATCATGGCTCGGCTGGCAGCTGCCGATCCAGACGTCGGATGCCCATAGCAAAGCCCGCATCATGGGGATCGAAACCGAAGCGGTCCTCGCTTCGATGGCGGCAGGCGTCGTTGCCGTGATCCCGGGGTTTCAGGGCCTGTCGGCGGGCAACCGGGTCTCCACGCTCGGGCGGGGCGGCTCGGACACGTCGGCAGTTGCGGTCGCGGCGGCCCTGAAGGCGGATCGCTGCGATATCTATACCGATGTCGACGGCGTCTACACCACCGATCCGCGAATCGTGCCGCGCGCCCGCAAACTGACCCGGGTCACCTACGAGGAAATGCTTGAACTTGCGTCGGTCGGTGCAAAAGTTTTGCAGACGCGCTCGGTCGAACTCGCCATGAAGGAAAAAGTCCGGGTGCAGGTGCTGTCGTCGTTCAACGACCAGCCCGGAACCTTTGTCGTCGATGAGGATGAGATTGTGGAACAACAGCTGATCACTGGCGTCGCCTATGACCGGAACGAAGCGAAGATCACCCTGGTGGCGGTGCCGGATCGCCCTGGTGCCGTTGGCGCGATCTTCGGCCCGCTCGCCGAGGCGCATGTCAATGTCGACATGATCGTGCAGAATGTCGCGCATGACACCGGCAACACCGATGTGACCTTTACCGTGCCGCGCAACGAACTCAGCAAGTCGCTCGACGTGCTGACACGCGCCGAACCCTCCATCGGCTACGCCCGCCTGCTGAGCGCCGACAATGTCGCCAAAATCTCTGTGGTCGGCGTCGGGATGCGCAGCCATGCCGGTGTCGCACAGACGATGTTCAAGGCGCTTGGCGAGCGCGGCATCAACATTCAAGCGATCACCACCTCCGAGATCAAGGTCAGCGTGTTGATTGCCGAGGAATATACCGAGCTTGCGGTGCGCGTGTTGCACACGGCCTACGGACTGGATGCTGCGACATGAGGGGACTGCTCCTGAAATTGCACCGTCATCCTGACGAAAGTCAGGATCTTGTCGTGAGTGACGACTACTCGGCGGGAGGTCCTGACTTTCGTCAGGATGACGGTTGTTTGTTTAAGGGCACGATATAATGACCCGCCTCGACACATTGATGGCGCGCGGCACGGAATTCCTTGGCACGCGCTATGCCATCATGGCGGGCGCGATGACCTGGGTTAGCGAGCGCAATCTGGTTGCTGCCATTTCCAATGCGGGCGGGTTCGGAGTCATCGCCTGCGGGGCGATGCCGGTCGAAATCCTTGCCGCTGAAATCGCCGCCACCAAGGCGCTCACCGACAAGCCGTTCGGGGTCAATCTCATCACGCTGCACCCGCAGATGATGGACCTGATCGCGGTCTGCGCCGACGCGAAAGTCAGCCATGTCGTGCTGGCTGGCGGGTTGCCGTCGGGCGCAGCGATTGCTGCGATCAAGGATGCGGGCATGAAGCTGATGTGCTTTGCGCCCGCGCTGTCGCTTGCAAAGAAATTGGTGCGATCTGGGGCAGATGCGCTGGTGATCGAGGGATCGGAGGCTGGCGGTCATATCGGGCCGGTATCGACATCGGTGCTCGCGCAGGAAATCCTGCCGGTCATGGCTGCCGAGGTGCCGGTGTTCGTTGCGGGCGGGATCGGGCGTGGGTCAGCGATTGCCGCCTATCTCGAAATGGGGGCAGCGGGCGTGCAGCTTGGCACCCGCTTCGTTTGTGCGACCGAAAGCGTTGCCCACGCCAATTTCAAGCGCGCCTTCATCCGGGGCTCGGCGCGCGATGCGGTTGCCAGTGTCCAGTTCGACGCGCGCCTGCCGGTGATCCCGGTGCGCGCGCTGAAGAACGCCGGGACCGAGGCCTTCACCGCCAAGCAGCGCGAGATGGTCGGTCTGCTTGATGCCGGTTCGGTCGAACTCGCCGAGGCGCAGCTCCAGATCGAACATTATTGGGCGGGGGCGCTGCGCCGTGCGGTCGTCGATGGCGATATCGACGGCGGCTCGCTGATGGCGGGGCAGTCGGTCGGCATGGTGACCAAAGAGGAACCCGCCGCCGATATCATCGCCGAACTGGTGGCGGAGGCCAATGCCGCCCTCGACCGGCGGGTCGCCGCATGAGCCCGGCGGCCACCGCTGCGTCGGCCGCCCGTGACATTCTGCGCCGCCTGCATGACGTGATGGCCGCGCGTTCGGGCGCACAAGCCAAGCTCAATCAGGTCGTGCAGATCATTGCCGACGCGCTGACGTCGGAGGTCTGTTCAATCTATCTGCTGCGGGACGGCACGCTCGAACTTTTCGCAACGCAAGGGCTGGCCCAATCGGCGGTCCATGTCACCAAGCTCAAACTCGGCGAAGGCCTGGTCGGCATGATTGCGGCGACGGGTGAGCCGCTCAACCTTGCCGAGGCGTCGTCAAACCCCAATTTCGCCTTTCGGCCCGAGACGGGCGAGGAGCTGTTCCACAGCTTTGCCGGTGTGCCGATCATTCGCCGCGAGGTGGCAATCGGGGTCATCTGCCTGCAGCATGTCGA
>JAYVLC010000346.1:0-3344 GCA_043759675.1 Sphingosinicellaceae bacterium | reverse complement strand
CAGGTCGCCATCGCGCTTGAAAACTCCAAGCTGTTCGACGATGTGCGGCGCGTCAAAAACTACAATGACTCGATGCTGTCGAGCATGTCGAACGGCGTCATCACCCTTGACCCGGCGACCAAGATCGTCACCAGCAATGCCGCTGCGAACCGGATGTGGGACGCGACAACCGGCGCACTGACCGGGCAGCTGCTCAGCGAGTTGCTTGCCGACGACAGCAAATGGATTCTCGACAAGATCGCAGCCGTCCAAACCAGCCACGAGAGCGACATATTCCCCGATGCCGCCGTGACCTTTGGCGGCGTCTCCAAGTCGGTCAATCTGACGGTCAGTCCGCTCATCTCCGAGGATAGCGACAAGGAACTCGGCTCGATGCTGATGTTCGAGGACATCAGTTCCGAAAAGCGCATGAAGTCGACGATGTCGCGCTACATGGACCCGGTGATTGCGGCGCAAATGCTCGACGGCGACGGTGCGCTCGATCTGCTTGGCGGCGTCAGTGCCGAAGCGACGATCATGTTCAGCGACGTGCGCGGCTTTACGACCATTACCGAGGAATATGGTGCGCAAGGCACCGTGTCGTTCCTCAACGAATATTTCAGCCTGATGGTCGACTGCATCACCCGCGAAGGTGGCATGCTCGACAAGTTCATCGGCGATGCGATCATGGCGTGCTTTGGCTTGCCGGTCCCGCACGACGATGACCCCGACCGTGCGGTGCGCGCCGGCATCTCGATGATCGCTGACATGTGGACGTGGAACGGCCAGCGCCGCGCCAAGGGGCTGAAGACCGTCGATATGGGGCTTGGTCTCAACACCGACATGGTGGTCAGCGGGAACATCGGGAGCCCGAAGCGGATGGACTATACGGTGATCGGCGACGGGGTGAACCTCGCCTCCCGACTTGAAAGCGCCTGCAAAGCCTATTCGGCCCGCATTCTGATCAGTGAATCAACCGTCAAAAAGCTGAAAGGCACCTACCGGATGCGCGACATCGACCTCGTCGTCGTCAAGGGCAAGACCGAGCCGGTCCGGGTGTTCGAAGTGCTCGATTATTACGACGCCACGACCTTCCCCAACCTCACCGACGTGGTCAACCAGTTCAACGACGGCATGGTCCACTACCGTGCCACCAATTGGGACAAGGCGGTCGAACGCTTCGAACGCTGTCTGATGTTGAACCCCAACGACAAACTCTCCCAAACCTACATCGACCGCTGCGGCTACCTGCGCCAGCACCAGCCCGAAGGCGACTGGGACGGCGTGTGGGTGATGAAGGAGAAGTGAGGCTGGGCGCACAGATTCCAAAAAAGTCTCAAAAGGGGAGGTCTATATGGGGACCTCCCAAAGTGTCCGGGGCATTGGCCGTTGCCCGCGTCACCGCTCAGCGCGGTGCCGGACGATCTTAACACGCGCACTTCGCGCCTACATGTGCAGCCAGCACGTCCCCGATCCGGGTTTGCCAGCCTGCGCCGCCACTGCGAAAATGGGCAAGGACTTCGGGGTCGAGCCGAAGCGTTACCTGACGTTTCGCCCGGTCGCCCAGTGTCGGTCGTCCAGCCCTGCTGACTGTCCCAGTCGCTTCGCGGACAACTCGATCCCCGACCCGAACTTCGGCCCGGTCCCACATCGCATCGGTCCATTCGGGCGCATCATCGGGGTCAACCCAGTTTTCCGGCAAATCTGGCTTGCTCGCGCTCATTGCACTTCCTCATCGAGATGATGTGGCGCGCATCGTCGCGCCACGTCCACACCAGTTGCACCAGCCTTCCGGCCAACAGTCCGAACGTCTGATAGCGGACTTCGCCGTAGTCCTGTCGGTCATCAACCAGCATCACCTGAACACCGGCGAATACCTGTAGGGCATCGGCAAAATCCAAGCCGCGCGCCGCAAGCGTTACAGCGCGCTTGGCCGGATCGAAGCTGATCTTCATATAGATGTAGTTACGCTTATTGGCAAGATGCAATATCCTATGTACCGATAGCTGACCCAGCAATTACGCCATTTGCAAGCGCAGGGCCTTCCTGTCACCATCCCATCTAACCTGTGGGGGATTCAAATGACCCGTACCGCCGAATTTGACGTCATCGTTTACGGAGCCACCGGTTTCACCGGGCGATTGGTGGCCGAGGTCCTCGCCGGGCCATTGGGGTCCGAGGTCCGCTGGGCGATGGCGGGGCGGAGTGCGGCAAAGCTCGCCGAAGTGCGTGATGCCATTGGCGCGCCGAAGGACACGCCGCTGGTCGTTGCAGATGCCGCTGATCCGGTCTCGCTTGCTGCGATGGTCGGGCGGGCCAAGGCGATCATCACCACGGTGGGGCCGTACCAGCTTTACGGGTCGGAACTGGTTGCTGCCTGTGCTGCGGCTGGCACCGACTATTTCGACCTGTGCGGCGAACCAGCCTGGATGCGCCAGATGATCGATGCGCACCATGCGGCGGCGCAGAAATCCGGCGCGCGGATCATGCTGTCCTGCGGCTTCGACTCGGTCCCGTTCGAGCTGGGCGTGTGGTTCCTCCAGCGGGAAGCGGTGAAGCGGTTTGGCGCGCCCTGCCCGCGTGTCAAAGGCCGGGTGCGCGTGATGAAGGGCGGCTTCTCGGGCGGCACCGCCTATAGCCTCAAAGCCACGATGGCGGCCGCCGCCAAAGACCCGTCGATCCTCGATTTGCTGCGATCCCCCTTTGCGCTGACCCCAGGCTTCGCTGGCCCAGCCCAGCCACACGGCATGAAGCCGATGCTGGATACCGACCTCGACAGCTGGGTTGCGCCCTTTGTCATGGCCCCGATCAACACCAAGAATGTCCACCGCTCCAACTTCCTGCAGGGCAACGCCTACGGCACTGACCTTGTCTATGACGAGATGATGATCGCCGGACCCGGCGAGGGCGGCGAGAAGATGGCGCAGGCCATGGCGGCTGCCGGGGCATCGATGGGCGGAGAGGGCGGCCCCAAGCCCGGCGAAGGCCCGAGCCAGCATGAGCGCGAAACCGGCCTGTACAACGTCCTGTTCCTCGGGATCGCCGCCGATGGCCGCCAGTTGCGCGTCACGGTCACCGGTGACCGTGATCCGGGCTATGGTTCGACCTCCAAGATGATCGCGGCAACAGCGGTGTGCCTGGCCAGGGACGTGCCGAATGTGGCGGGCGGCGTCTGGACCCCCGGCGCAGCGCTTGGCGGCAAGCTGGTTGACCGCTTGGTCGGGCAGGCGGGGCTGACATTCTCCATCGAGGACTGACCCAAAGGCGACTCCACAAGCCGCGCGGAACCGCCTAACCTTTGGGGAACCAAAAGGTCAGGGGATTTGATGACTGATCATATATCCATTCCAGCGCCAGCCAAAACG
>JAYVLC010000345.1:0-5957 GCA_043759675.1 Sphingosinicellaceae bacterium | reverse complement strand
CTTGGCGTGCCGTTCAATATCGCGAGCTACGCGTTGCTGACCATGATGATGGCGCAGGCAACGGGCCTCCAGCCCGGCGAGTTCGTCCACACGCTTGGTGATGCGCATCTGTATGTGAACCATCTGGAGCAGGCCGACCTGCAACTGACGCGCACACCGCACCCGCTGCCGGTGATGCGCATCAACCCGGCAGTGACCGACCTGTTCGCGTTCGAATATGCCGACTTCGAACTGATCGGCTATGTCGCCGATCCGCATATCAAGGCATTGGTGGCGGTATGACGCTTTCACGACGTGACGCGCAACGAATAGCAGAGGCCAAGCTGAACGATGCTTTGCTGCTGGCACAACACCAGCGATACTCGACCGCATATTACCTCTGTGGGTATGCTGTGGAGATTGGGTTGAAAGCTGCGGTGGCGAGGACGATCCAGGCTGAAACGATTCCCGCGAAAGGTACGATCGACCGTGTTTTCACGCATGACTTTGCGAGACTCGTCACCCTTTCTGGTCTGGGTGGCGCGCTTTCGGACGCCCGGAAATCGGAACGGTTCGAGGCGAATTGGAGCGCCGTCAGCAAATGGTCTCCGGATAGTCGCTATGCTATCATCGATCAATTCACTGCAATCGGTTTGATTCAGGCTGTGAGCAACGCCGAGGATGGAGTCTTCAAATGGCTACAGAAGCACTGGTAGATTCTCGTGTCGAAGCTGGCGAGCAGCTCATCAAGCAGCTGGACAAACGGAATTTCGGTATAGTTGCAGCATTTTGGCTATTTTATCCTGAAGTTGACCGTTGGCGACTCGTCATTGCACCGAAGGTGGAGATGCAGCACGTCATTGAATCCTACTTGGCTGTCGTCCGGGCGATGCGTGAATTGAAAATTCCGCCCGAGGTCCTAGCATCGGATGATGTGAATCTTATCCAACCGTATGACCCGTTGCTGCGGGGCATCGCAATGTTCCGCATTGAGGGACTCTCGCGGGTGCGTCTGAAGAGCAATTGGCTGAATGGCGTCTACCTTGAAGACGCGCTCGTCTACCGCAACGCTGCTTAGGCATCTTTTGCGCCCCGCCATTTCCTTCATCGTCGCCCGGGCGGACAATGGCGTGATCGGCCACAACGGCGGCCTACCATGGCGGCTGTCGGCTGATTTACGCCATTTCAAGCGGCTGACCATCGGCAAGCCGGTGATCATGGGGCGCAAGACGTTCGAATCGATTGGCAAGCCACTGGTTGGACGGCACAATATCGTGTTGACGCGCGATGCCGGGTGGCGGGCCGAGGGGATCACCATCGTCGCCGATCTGGCCGAGGCGATCGCCGCCGCGCAGTTGAACCCGGGCGCTACCGATTTGATGATCATCGGCGGCGCGCAGCTCTATGCCGAGGCCTTGCCGATTGCGACCCGCGCCTATCTGACCGAAGTTCATGCCGAGCCGGAGGGCGACACGGTCCTAGCGCGGTTCGACCCATCCCGCTGGATCGAAGTCTCGCGCGATGACCATGGTGCTGATGGCGATGCGCCAGCCCACAGCTTTGTAACTCTGGAACGGCGCTGAGATTGCCGGGACGTTGCAACCCGGCTATCCGAGCGCGCTAGGGTGTCGGGCGGAGACTTGATGGAGCGGTTCGACAGCAGTGGCGTTCTGCCCGACCGTCTGCGCGGCGGCGTTGCGGCGCTTGGCAACTTTGACGGATTTCATCTCGGCCATCAGGCGGTGGTCGCCCGCGCGGTGGCCGTGGCGCGCGCGCGCGGTGTGCCTGCGCTGATCGTGACCTTTGATCCGCACCCGGCCCGGCTGTTCCGGCCCGATGCGCCGCCGTTTTCGCTCACCACGGTCGATCAGCGGCTGGACCTGTTTGCCGGGGCAGGCGTTGATGCGGCGACAGTGCTCCAGTTTGACCGGACGTTTGCCGAAGTCACCGCGCAGGATTTCATCACGGACTGGCTGGGCACCCGGCTCGGGCTTTCGGGCGTCGTCACCGGTGATGATTTCACCTTTGGCAAGGGCCGGAGTGGCAATGTCCTGGTGCTGGCTGGCCAAGGTCCCGCCCACGGGTTCACCGCTGAAACGGTGGCCCCGGTTTGCGCGGCCGATGGCGGAATCGTGTCGTCGACGCGGATCCGTGCGGCGTTGCACGCCGGCGATCCGGAAGCCGCAGCCCAGCTGCTGACCCGGCCTTTCACCATTGCCGGCGTTGTCGAACATGGCGACAAGCGCGGTCGGACCATCGATTTTCCGACCGCCAATCTGGCGCTTGGCCCCTATGTGCGTCCGGCCTTCGGGGTCTATGCGGTGCGGGTCAGATTGCAGGATGGGTCGCGCGTCGACGGCGTCGCCAATCTGGGCATCCGTCCGATGTTCTCGCCACCCAGGGAATTGCTCGAGACGTTCCTGTTCGACTGGTCCGGTGACCTGTACGGCCAGACCATCGGCGTCGAACTCTGTCATTTCATCCGCCCGGAATGGACGCTCGATGGCCTTGAGGCCCTCCGGTCCCAGATCGCCAAAGACTGCGATGAAGCGCGGCGGTTGCTGTCAGGCTAATGCCGGAAGTGGCGCATTCCGGTGAAGACCATCGCCAATCCACGTTCATCAGCGGCGGCGATGACGTCGGCGTCGCGGATCGAGCCGCCGGGCTGGATGATCGCGGTGGCACCGGCCTCGGCGGCCGAGATCAGTCCGTCGGCAAATGGGAAGAACGCGTCGGAGGCGACCGCCGAGCCAATGGTGCGGGGTTCCGCCCAACCGGCTGTCGCCGCCGCATCTTTGGCCTTCCAGGCGGCAATACGCGCCGAATCAAGGCGGCTCATCTGCCCGGCGCCAATGCCTGCGGTGGCACCGTCCTTGGCGTAAACAATCGCGTTGGATTTGACGTGGCGCGCCACCGTCCAGGCGAACAGCATGTCTGCCATTTCCTGGCGGGTTGGTGCCCGCCTGGTCACCAGCTTCAGCTCCGCCTCGGTCACCGCGCCATTGTCACGCAGCTGGACCAGATAGCCCCCGGCGATCGTTTTCAAGGTCAGTCCGGCACGCCGCGGGTCAGGCAGTGCGCCCGTCAGCAGCAGTCGCAGGTTCTTCTTGGTAGCAAACAGCGCCCGCGCGCCCGCATCCGCATCCGGAGCCACGACGACTTCGGTGAAGATTGACGTGATCGCCTCAGCCGTCGCGGTATCGAGCGGCCGGTTGACCGCGATGATCCCGCCAAACGCCGACACCGGGTCGCAAGCTAAGGCCGCCGCATAGGCATCCGACAAAGTGGCACCGGTCGCGACGCCGCACGGGTTGGCATGTTTGATGATTGCAACGGCAGGCGGGCCATCCCGAAATTCGGCGATCAGCTCCAGCGCGCCGTCGGCATCGTTCAGATTGTTGTAGCTTAGCGCCTTGCCCTGCACCTGGCTTGCCTGCCCGATGCCGCGCGAGTGCGGCCCGGCAGGCGTGTAAAATGCCGCCTTCTGGTGCGGATTCTCGCCATAGCGCAGCTCTGTTCCCAGCTCGGCAATCAGGGGCAGGGTGTCGGGGAACAGCTTTTGCTGGTCAGCAAAACCGAACCACGACGCAATCATTGAATCATAGGTTGCGGTGTGGGCGAACGCTTTGGCGGCGAGCTGTTTGCGTAAACCTAGCGTGGTTGCGCCGCCCGACGCATCAAGCTCGGCAATCAGCGCCGGATAGTCGTGAATGTCGGTAACACAGGCCACAAAACCATGATTCTTTGCCGCAGACCGCACCATCGCCGGACCGCCGATGTCGATATTCTCGATGATCTCGTGGCGCGCCGCGCCCTTGGCGACCGTGGCAGCGAAGGGATAGAGGTTGACCACCAGCAGGTCGATCGCCCCGATGCCGTGGGCCTGCATCGCGGCGACATGCTCTGGATGGTCCCGCAGCGCCAGCAGGCCGCCATGCACCGTCGGGTGCAGAGTCTTGACCCGTCCGTCCATCATCTCCGGAAAGCCGGTATGCTCTGACACGTCGGTGACCACATGGCCGAGGTCACGGAGATGCGTCGCCGTGCCGCCGGTCGATAGGATCTGCACACCGTGACGCGTCAACGCCTGCGCAAGCTCGGCAAGCCCCGCCTTGTCAGACACCGAAATTAGCGCGCGAGTAACTTTGACGGCGTCGGGCATGGGGAGGAATCTCTTTCAAATTTTTGTCGTCATTCCCGCGCAGGCGGGAACCCACTTCTCAGCGCTCCCGGACAGGTTTGGGTCTAAGCAGCAGTGGATCCCCGCCTTCGCGGGGATGACGATATTTTGCAAGCGCAGGAACGAAATTCACAAAGGACGAGTGTCAGCCGCTTCGCTATCGCGCCCGTTTCAGCGACCAGTTGATGCTGGCACCGTCGCGCGTGGTTTCCCCGCTGACCACCATTTGCAGCGTCGGTCGCGGGCGGCCATCGTCGGCGACAACCAGCGAATCCTCAAAGCTCAGCGCCCCGCCACGCGCCCGGAACTGCCAGAGGTTGCCCGAGCCGAGCTTGAGCAACGCGCCCTGCCCATCGGCCGTCGGCGACGCCTCGACATCGGGGGCAAGGTGGAAGCGGAGATCAAAGCGCGCGCCGACGGCTTTTTTTGTCGGCTTGCCTACCGGCGGGGCCAGCGCGTCTTCACACCGCAAGTCGCTGCCATCTGCCGACAGGTAGAGTTTGCGGCTATGCACCAGCCCGAAGCGACGAACATAGCCGTTGTGGCTCGCCTCGACCCAGATGCCCTCTTCGCTTTCCTGTCGGCTGGCCACAACTTCCTCGACGCCGCGGCCGAGGGTGCCATCATCGCGGATCCGGGTTGAATTGGTATCGCCGAGTGTGAGGGTTGAATGGGCAGCCGTCGTGCGCAGGCCGTCGGCCAGTTCGGCTGCCAGCGGCCGGGGGAGACCCGATGTGCCGCCGCAATTGACGATGATGCGGCTCGGCCCGTCCGACATCTCGAACGCGAGTGTTCCCGCATGGGCGCGGGACGAGGCACCCCCGACCGGCGGCGGCCCGGCGTCGAGCACCAGCAGTGTTCGCCCGGCGGTCAAATATTGGACGCCGGACCAGCGGCCGTTGCGTGTTGCCTTTTCCATGACGCCCGAGGCTTCGACGGCCCGTGCGGTCCGTGCTGCGAACCCCGACGGGCTGCCGTGCATTGCAACCAACCCGCCATCGCCGAGCAGCAGCGCCTTTATCCCGGGAACCGCCCGCTGGAGCGCTTCGGCAATAACCTCGGCAGGGCGCAATTGCCGGGCGACGTACAGCGCCTGCAGGGTTAGCAACAGTTCGAGCAATTCAACATGGTCAAGCGGAGCCCGGCTGGCGACGCCGCCGTCCGGGAGCAGCACCGGGACCAAGGCCCGTTCGATCTCGCGCTCAACCTTGGTCTGCCTTGCCTCGCCACCCGGAAGCAGCAGCGACGCGGCCAGCAGGCCGGCCAGCGCGTTCAGGCGGGGCATCCCTTGCGGTGATTTGTCAGCGGCGCGCTCAATGTGGCGTGCCGCCCTGGCAAGATGGTTCAGGACGTTGGAGCGGTGAACAAGGTCGCTCCCCGCCAGGAAATACGGCGCGTAGCTGGCCCAGGCGATCAGGCGCAGGCCGGCCAGATCAGGCCGCCATGCGGCTGCGTCGAACTCCGCGAACTGCGCGATCCACGCCCTGACCAGCTTCTCAGCCGCGCGGGCGCCCGCCTCGCGGTCGGTCGCGGCGGCGATGTCACGCAGGAACGCAAAGCTGTGGGCCCAATCGCGCCAGGCCTCGGGCGCTGATGTCAGTGCCCCGGCAAAGTCGCGCATCTCGATCGTCGTTCCGGCGTGTGTCAGCTTGCCATCCGCAACCAGGGCACGTCCGAGCGACACGTCACCGGCAACCGGGTCATTCGGCACAGCGAGCAGTTTCAGCGGAAACCGGCCTTTCAGGCGCATCTGATGCAGCGGGCTGCCCAGCTGCAGCTGGTGCAGGCGGAGCGAGAG
>JAYVLC010000344.1:0-7423 GCA_043759675.1 Sphingosinicellaceae bacterium | reverse complement strand
GGCGGGCGCTGCTCGTCCTGCCGCTGGCGGAATTCATTGACCACACGGTAATAATGATCGGCATATTGCAGATAATATTCTGCCGTCACCCGGTCACCTGCCTGGCTGACATCGCGCGCCAGCTGCCGGTATTTTTCAAGCAGCTGAACCGCGTTGCCACGGACCCGCACTTCGTTGCGGTTGCCCATGTCGGGCCGGGGTCCCGGAACGCGTCCGATACCCGGCGCTCCGCCGCCGCCATTGCCACCACCGCGACCCCTGCGGCGGCCATTCTGTCCATTTCGTATCTGCACGAATGATCCTTCATTCCGTAACGACGGAAAGTGCGCATGACTCGCAAGCGGAGGTCGAACCGTTCGACCAACTATGGGAAGTCAGCTCCGGGGGATGTCGATCCACCCCGTCAGCAACGCCTGTCTAGCGGGATGCGCGCCGCATTCCAAGCGCGTTTTTATCAGGGCATCCGAAGCGTCACGCAGCGCGGGTGACCGGCAAGGTCATGACGAAGACTCGCAACCATGCCTGCCTGGTTACCCAACAGCATCACGGGGTCAGCCTGATCATGGCCGATTTCGAGATGGGCGGTGCCGCTGTCAGCAAGCAGTCTTGAAAGGGCCGGTACGATTCTCCGATAATCATCAAGGCCATCAGCCCCCGCGAACAGCGCCGACGCCGGCTCGAAATCGGCAACATCGCGCGGCAGAGGCTCGCCGCACTTTATATAGGGCGGGTTGGCGAGGATGATGTCGAACGGCCCGTCCAGCCCATCCGCCCAGTCTCCGGCACGAAATTCGGCCCGATCCGCCAGACCCAGCCGTGCCGCATTGCCCCGCGCAACCGCCAGCGCCGCGGCTGATCGATCGACGCCAAGGCCCCTGCCCCTCGGCCAAACCGTCAGCGCCGCCAGCAGCAAACACCCGCTCCCGGTGCCAAGATCAAGAATGCGCGGTGCCGAGTCTGCCAAATGTGCTGCCATCGCAGCCTCGATCAGCGTCTCGCTATCGGGGCGCGGAATCAGCACATCAGGCGTCACCGCAATATCAAGCGACCAGAATTCGCGACTGCCGGTGATATAGGCAAGCGGCTCGCCCGAAGCACGGCGCGCGACAAGGGCCGCATAGCTATCCACATCGATGACGCTACCCAGATGATGAAGCAGCAACGCCGACCGGTCGACCCCCAGCAGATGCGCCATCAGCAACTCGGCATCGAGCCGGTCAATAGGCGCTGCGCACAACAAGCCTGCCGCGACTATACCCCCACCCGGTCGCTCCCGCGACTCGCCTCCCCCTTGCAGGGGGAGGAAGTCGTTCAGCTGCCCCTCCTCCCCCTGCAAGGGGGAGGCGACTTGGCGAACGCCAAGCGGGAGGGGGTTATCCCACCGCGTCCCGCTATCCCGCATCCAGGGCCGCCAGCCGTTCGGCCTGATCCTCGGCGATCAGCGCGCCAACCAGCTCCTCCAGCCCCGGCCCGGCCAAAATCTCATCCAACCGGTGCGTCGTCAGATTGATGCGGTGATCGGTCACCCGGCTTTGCGGGAAATTATAGGTGCGGATGCGCTCCGACCGGTCGCCCGACCCGACCATCGACTTCCGGTCCGCCGACCGCGCCGACGCGAGCTTCTCGCGCTCCTGCTCATACAGCCGCGAGCGAAGCACCTTCATCGCTTTGGCCTTGTTCTTGTGCTGCGATTTCTCGTCTTGCTGGATGACGACAAGCCCTGAAGGCAGATGGGTGATCCGCACCGCCGAATCGGTGGTGTTGACCGACTGCCCGCCCGGCCCGGATGACCGGAACACGTCGATGCGCAGGTCGCGCGCCTCGTCGATCTGCACATCGACCTCCTCGGCCTCGGGCAGCACCGCAACCGTTGCCGCCGAAGTGTGAATGCGGCCCTGCGTCTCGGTCGCGGGAACCCGCTGCACCCGGTGAACGCCGCTCTCGAACTTCAGCCGCGCAAACACGCCGGCGCCGCTGACATTGGCGATAACTTCCTTGAAGCCGCCGACATCGCTCGCCGACGCCGACATCAGCTCGACCCGCCAGCCCTGCCCCTCGGCATAGCGCTGGTACATGCGGAACAGATCGCCCGCGAACAGCGCCGCCTCGTCGCCGCCGGTTCCGGCGCGGATTTCGAGGATCGCCGACCGCTCGTCGGCGGCGTCTTTGGGCAGCAGCATCAATTGCAGCGCGCGCTCGGCAGTCGGTAGCTTGTCCGCGATCTCAGCCAATTCCATGTCGGCCAGCTCACGCATCTCATCATCGGCCGGAATGGCGCGCAGGCTTGCCTCCTCATCCCGCAACACCCGCACCGCCTTTGCGGCCTCAGCCACCGCGTTGATCTCGGCATAGTCCTTCGACAACTGCACGAACCGCTCGGCAGGCAGTTCAGGCCGCGCCATTTCCGCCGACAATTCGGCATGGCGGGATTCAATCTGTGCAATGCGTTGGGCGGGGATAGTCATGCAGCTTGCCAATGTGTCGCGATTGCTTGCGGATGGGATTCACGCAGTATCCGCAGCACAGTTTGTTCAAATCGCGCCGAACGTTCCGGGTCCGAATGCCGCGTAAAGCGGAACCCGCCTTCTCGAACCAAGATCATGCCATCCAAGTCGGCCTTCCGGGCAATCTCGGTTTGCCGCTTCTGCTTTTGGGTCGGTGGAACATCGACGACTACCCCGCCTCGCCGAAGCGCAGCGATCATCTCGTTCCCCAACGTCTCAAATTCTCGGCTCGGCCAAAGGACCGTTACGCGAACAGTGGCCAGCGTTGCATCAACCAACATCGCCAGCCGCTCGATACCGCCAGCCCAGCCGACCGCTGGCGTGTGCGGACCACCAAGCGCCTCGATCAGCCCGTCATACCGCCCGCCGCCGATGACGGTGCCTTGCGCGCCAAGATGCGTGGTGACGAACTCAAACGCCGTGTGCCGGTAATAATCGAGCCCGCGCACCAGCGTTTCGTTGCGCTCGAACGCGACGCCTGCCGCATCCAAACCCTTGCGTACTGCCTCGAAGAACGCCCCCGCCTCACTCGACAGATAGGCATCGATCCGCGGCGCATCGCCGACCAGCGCCTTGTCGCACTCAGCCTTGGAATCGAGAATACGCAGCGGATTGATGTCGAGCCGCTGGCGGCTGTCTTCTGACAGCGCATCCTTATGCTTGCCAAAATGCGCCACCAGCGCGGCGCGCCATGCCTCCCGCGTCGGCGCATCGCCCACCGTGTTCAGCTGCAGCACCACCTTATCGCTCAGCCCCAGTTCGCCCAGCACCTGCGCCGCCAGCGCGATCACCTCGACATCCGCCGCCGGTTCCGCCGCCCCCAGCACCTCGGCGTCCAACTGATGGAACTGCCGGTAGCGCCCTTTTTGCGGTCGCTCATACCGGAACAGCGGCCCGTGCGTCGCGAGTTTCAGCGGCGCGTGCTGCTGCCAGCCGTTGGAGATGTAGGCGCGGGCAATTCCGGCGGTGAACTCGGGACGCAGCGTCAAACTCTCCCCGCCGCGATCCTCGAACGAATACATTTCCTTCGACACCACATCGGTGGTTTCACCGATCGAGCGCGCAAACACCTCGGTGAATTCGAACACCGGTGTGTGCACCGATTTGAAACCATAAAGCTTGCGCACCCGGTGGAACGTCTCGACCACATGGTCGAACCGCGCCGCCTCCTCACCGAAAATGTCCTGCGTGCCCCGCACGCTCCGCGCTTTGTCAGCCATGCGCGGGCTTTAAGCGAAGCGAAGGCTCCGCGCTATCCCTCCCCCTTG
Organism: Sphingosinicellaceae bacterium; assembly: GCA_043759675.1. Lineage (GTDB taxonomy): Bacteria > Pseudomonadota > Alphaproteobacteria > Sphingomonadales > Sphingomonadaceae > JADCGM01. The sequence continues at coordinate 3,651 of JAYVLC010000344.1, read as the reverse complement.
AGGGGGAGGCGACTCAGCGAAGCTGAGCGGGTGGGGGTGACAAGCGCGCGCTGACCTTGGTGGCCGGTGCCACCCCTCCCCGCTGCGCCGACGCGCAGACGCCCTCCCCCTCAAGGGGAGGGACGATCAGGTCGAAATCACCCGCAACCCGGCAATGCAACCGACGAGGCCAATCAGCAGCAACCCTCGCAATATGCCCATCGGTTCCGCATAAAACATCATGCCGACGAGCACCGTTCCGAGCGCGCCAATCCCGGTCCACACCGCATAGGCCGTCCCCATCGGGATCGTCCGCGCCGCATATTCCAGCAGCCCCATGCTGAGTGTCACGCTTGCGAGAAACGCCAGCGTCCACGGCACATTGCGAAAACCCTCGGCATTGCGCAGGCAGGTGGTGAACCCCACCTCAAACAGCCCGCCAACGATCAACCAGACCCACGCCACTTGCTTTCCTTCCGGCGATCTCAGCCTTACATCACCCAACCCTAGCAGAATGGCCCAGCATGGACATCAAGCGCATCGCCATCGGCAACAATCCGCCGCATGACGTCAACGTCATCATCGAAATCCCGTTCGGAGCCGAGCCCGTCAAATATGAAATCGACAAGGCGTCAGGCGCGATGTTTGTCGACCGGATCATGCACACCTCGATGCGCTACCCGGCCAATTATGGCTTCATCCCGCACACGCTTTCGGACGACGGTGACCCGATTGACGCGCTGGTGGTGGCCGGTGTTCCGTTCATATCCGGCAGCGTCGTCCGCGCCCGCGCCGTCGGCGTGCTGATGACCGAGGATCAGAAGGGCGGCGATGAGAAGCTGCTGATGGTCCCGGTCGATGACCTCCATCCCTATTATTCAGGGGTCACGACCTATACCGAACTGCCAAAGATCGTCATCGACCAGATCGAACATTTTTTCGGCCACTACAAAGATTTGGAACCGGGAAAGTGGGTCAAAATCCACGGCTGGGAGGGACCGGAGAAGGCCGAGCAGCTGATATTGGCGGCGATTGCTCGAGCGGCTCGTTAGGCGTTGCTCGCCAGCGTCGCCAGCGCCTCGCCACTCAGTCGGTGGACCGTCCACTCATCCTGCTGTGTCGCGCCCAGTGATTTATAGAAACCGATGGCCGGGGCGTTCCAATCCAGAACCGACCATTCAAATCTGGCCCAGCCGCGCGCCAGCGTGAGCGCCGCAAGATGCGCGAGCAGCGCCTTGCCCGCGCCCGTACCGCGCGCTTCCGGCGTGACATACAGGTCCTCCAGATACAGACCTGCCTTGCCGGTCCATGTGGAGAAATTGCGGAAAAACAGCGCAAATCCGACAGCCTCGCCGTCGCGCTCCGCCATGACGCATTCCGCGCTCGCGTCCGCTCCGAACAGCGCCGCGTCAAGCAATTCGGGGGTCGCCTTCACCGAAGCGAGGTCGCGCTCATATTCGGCAAGCTCACGCACAAAGCGCAGGATGTTGCCAATGTCGGCGGGCACAGCGGGCCGGATCGAGACCGTCACAGAACAGGCCGGATATCGGTCTTGGCGAAGTCGTTTCCCTTGTACAGCAGCGGCGCATCGAGCGATTTCGCGACCGCATAGGCCATGCAATCCCCAAAGTTGAGCGCGGCCTTATGGCGGGCGCGACCGAACCGCAGAAAAGCCTCAACCGCGATGTCGGCCAATTCCTCGGTCAACGGCGCGATCTCGATTTCCATCCTGTCGAGCAGGGCCTGGGCGGAGGCGATACCGCTTCGCCCGCGTCTCGCTCCGGCAACGATCATCGTCTCGAGCTTGGTCGCAGCGCCCAGCAGGACCCGGTCAGCGTCAAGGATCGCATCTTCGAACGACTCCGCACCATGTTCTTGCTCGACGATGGCGATAAGCGCTGACGAATCGACGACGATCAACGCGGCATCCCGTCTTCGCCATACATCCAATCATCGGCATTTGCGGTCGCATCGATGATCGGCAAGGCGGCGTAACGCGCCTGAATTTCCCTGATCGCCGCCTTGATTTCCGCGCGGTCCGCCTCCGAAGGGTTGTCCTTGGCAAGCTCATTGTCGACAGCGAGCGACAACGCGCCTGTAATCCCAAGGCCGCGGCGCGACGCGAGCACCCGGACGCGGCGTTCGAGTTCGACATTTTTGACGCTGAGGCCCACGTTTCCGCACTTTCTAGAATTCGAGTCCTATTTTATAGAAAATCCTGCCTTTGGGCAAGCCGGCTATAAGCCGCGCAACCAGCCGATCAGCGTGTCCGCAAGCTTCACCCGCGCATCCGACCAGCTGTGATCCGTCGCGATATGCACAGCCTGCACCTGCCGGTTCCCTGCGGCCCTCGCCCCGTCCACCAGCACTTGCGACATCGGCGCGCCGCCGTCGTCGGAGGAGAGCACGAGCAGCGGGACGTTCGACAGGCCGGGCGCCGCGCGCTCAAAGCCGAACCGGTCGCGATTGGCAATCGCCTCGTCGGCCATCTTCTCCGCCGAGGTGCCCGCCAGCGCCTCGACGCCATTGTCGGCAAAATGCTTGGTGGCCACGTCGCGCGGGGCCTTTCCGGCCTCGCCGATGGCGCCGGCTGAAATGGTCGCTGCGCCGATCAATCCGTGATCCTCGGCCGCCGTCAATGCGGTGACCCAGCCGCCGAGGCTATGCCCGGCCAGGGCAATCCGCTTCGGGTCAATGCCGAGGGCAGCCGCCTGTCCCGGCACCCGGACAAACGCCAGCACCGCCTTCACATCCTCCAGATCATGCGTGAAACTATAATCGCCTAGACTGCCCCACGAGCCCCGATAGTTGAAGGTGACGACAGTCCATCCGGCGCGGCGGATCGCCTGTGCCAGATCGAGATTCTTCTCGTTCCCCGGCAGGCCGTGGCACAGGACGACTGTCGGATGCGGACCCGGCCCGGACGCGACATAGACTAGGCCATTGATCTCGACCCCGCCGCTTGGAATATGGACGACCTCCATCCGGGCCGGATGCGCCGCATCATGCGGGGGATCGGTGTAGATCGCCGGATCGACCGCAGCGCTCGCGACCGTCGAAACGAGCAGCGCCCCAACAGCGACGGCCACAAACCGATTCATGCCCGCCTCCTTTTTCCGCTCATTCCGCCGCTTCGAGGAGCGCATTGGCCGCCTCGATCTCGGCGGCTTTCTTCTCGACCAGCTCGACAATATGATCCACCATCGCCTCATTGGTGATGTGGTGGTCGGTAACACCGGACAGATAGACCATCGCCTTGCCCGCACCGCCACCGGTCACGCCAATATCGGTTTCCCGCGCCTCGCCGGGGCCATTCACCACGCACCCGAGCACCGACAGCGATAGCGGGGTGCGGATATGTTTCAGCCGATCCTCAAGTGTTTGCACGGTGCGGATCACGTCGAACCCCTGCCGCGCGCAACTCGGGCACGACACCACCCGAACCCCGCGATTGCGGATACCGAGCGCCTTCAACATCTCGAACCCGACGCGGACTTCTTCTTCGGGTTCAGCCGACAGCGAGACCCGGATCGTGTCGCCGATCCCGGCCCACAGCAGCGCGCCCATACCGATCGAGGATTTGACCGTGCCGCCGATCAGGCCGCCTGCCTCTGTAATCCCGAGATGCAGCGGGCAATCGACAGCGTCAGCAAGCTGCTGATAGGCCGCGAC
>JAYVLC010000343.1:0-2002 GCA_043759675.1 Sphingosinicellaceae bacterium | reverse complement strand
CAAATGCCGCCCCAGCCCGCAGCGACCCGAATGCTATCTGCGCCACCTCCTGCTCCAGATTGCCGATCATCCGCCCATACCGGCGATCCGCGCTGCCATATCTGCGAAGAACTCCGTCAGTCGGGCGAGCATGAACGCGCCAAACACCGCGAGCGACAGCCCGGTCACCATCAGCTTGGGGACAAGACTCAGGACCGCTTCATTGACCGAGGTTGCGGCCTGAAGAATGCCGACGACAAGCCCGACGACGAGGGCCGGCAGGAGCACCGGTGACGACACCAGCACCAGGACCCACAATGCGTGTCGCAACGTGTCGATGCCGTCGCCGGGCAACATGTCAGCTGCCCGGAGCTGCGAAGCTGCGCGCCAGTGAGCCGAGCGTCAACGTCCACCCGTCCACCATCACGAACAGCAGGAGTTTGAACGGCAACGAGACGATCGTCGGCGACAAAACCATCATGCCGAGCGCCATCAACACGCTCGCGACCACAAGGTCGATCACCAGGAATGGCAGATAAATCAGGAAACCGATTTCAAACGCGGTGCGCAATTCGCTGCTGACAAATGCCGGAACCAGGATGCGCAGCGGGATATCCGCCGCCGACCGGAACTTGGCCCCGCCTGCGATATTGGCAAAGGACTGAAGGTCCTTCTTCCGGGTTTGGGCGAGCATGAATTTGGCAAGGGTCGTACCACCACGGTCCATCGCGACCTCAAGCGAGATCGCACCGCTCGAATAGGGTGTCAGGGCGTTCTGGTTCAGGGCTGTCCAGGTTGGCGTCATCACAAACATCGTCATAAAGAGCGAGATGCCAACGAGGAGCTGGTTGGGGGGCATCTGACCGAGCCCGAGTGCCTGACGCAAAACCGCCAGAACCACCAGAATTCGGGTAAAGCTCGTCATCATCAGCAGCAGCGACGGGATCACGGTCAGCAGCGTCATGACGACAAGGATTTGCAGCGGTAGCCCCATCCCCGGCGCGCTCCCGCTCAATTCACCCGCCGCCTTGGTGATCGCCCCAAGCGCACCGGCCGTGCTCGCGGTCACGGCTCGCGCCCTGGGTACAGGCTGGTGATCCGCAACCCGAACCGGTCATCGACTTCAATGACCTCGCCGCGTGCAAATCTGTTGCCGTTCACATAGACATCGAGCGGCGCGGCGAGCTCGGTATCGAGGGTTACAACACTGCCCTCCGCCAGCTTCAACAGTTCGGCAATCGACATCCCCCGATCCCCCAGCACAACCGATAGCCGGACCTCCAGATCACCGATTCTCTCGAGCTGGGATGCGGTGATGGCGGTCATCGCGCTGGACCCGACACCGCGGACAGACGGATACCGCGCTGCGACCCGATTGCCACCGCGACGCCGGTCCCAATCAAGCGCTGACCAGCGACAAGCGTCACCCCGTCACACCGCCCGAGCGGGATCACGGCGCCTTCGGTGAGCGCGGCGAACGCCCGCAAGGTGACGCTCGGCTGGGCAACCACTGCCGTTACCCGAATGCTCGTTCCATCGAGGCCAGACACCCTGGCCGTTGAACCAGACGAAGCAGGCTGTCCGCCAAATCCCGCTGCGTACCCGATGCGAACCTGTCCACACCCAAGTTGCAGGGCGTAATCGAAGGCTCCGGCAACAAAGGAATCCGGTTTGTCGTCATTTCGCACCAAATCCACGCCTGCTTCCAGCCACATCGTGCGGAATTCATCGGCCAACTGGTCGAGTAGCGACATCACCACGGGGCGCGATGCGTCGCAAATCACCGGGTCCACCATGGCCATCACACCGCCAAACCGACGCGACATCAGTTGGTCGGCGACACCTGCACTGAGCGCCAGGCGGGCGACCGGTACGCCTCCGGCGCGGAATATCGCGCTGATGCCCGGAACCGATGGGGCCACCGCACAAGGTGTGAACCCGGTCTCGATGACCTGGGACAATATGCGCGCCGTGGCAACGGCCAGACGTTCATGGATCGCTCCGGTTTGGGCATCAAAACCAG
>JAYVLC010000342.1:0-1630 GCA_043759675.1 Sphingosinicellaceae bacterium | reverse complement strand
AGGACGCCGAGACCGAATTTACGGATGCATGGTTGAAGGCCCGCCTGACGCAGTGGCAGGCCGAACTTGGGGCGGGTATCGCCAGGTAGTTCAACAGAGAGCGCAGTCCTAGTCCGAAATCCAAACCTCTTCGAACTTCTTGCCGTTCCAGTAAGCTACGGCCATCGACGCTTCCTCCCACCCGTAACTGAGAGTTTCACCCCTGAGGTTCAAAATCTTCCTCGGGCAAGGCTGGTCGCGTTTCCGTCGTTCAATACGCTTCCCGCACCATGTTTTAAGCAACCCGGGCGGTTCCTTATCGACGTAAATATTGCCGAAGTCAGTCGTTGAGAAGATGATGACCGGTTTGCGCGGATTGGCAGCCCGGACAATTACTAGGTCGTAACCGTCGGCGGTGCGAACCGCGCGAGCGACATCGATCTTGCCGTCCCAATCAAAATCTCCCCGGATAGGTTCCGGCACATTCATAAGAGCCGCTGCAAGCGCAACCAGACCAATCATATGAAATCATCCTCGGGAAATTCGATCGGTCCGACCACCCGCCGGTAGGTACGGATCGCGAAGCGGTCCGTCATACCGGCGATATAGTCGGCGACGTGGCGGGCGCGGGCCGGTTCTTCGACGGGCAGGCGCGAAGCCCAATCCTCGGCCATAGTCGCAGGATCGCTGTGGAAGCCGTCGAACAAGCCCTTGATCACCACCCGTGCGGGCTCGCGGAATTCGATATTCTTCGGGTGATCATACATGTTGGCGCGCAAAAAGATTTTGAGGTCGCGCTCGCATTTGGCCATGCCGTCCGAAAACGCCACTAGCGTCTTGCCCGCCGCCCGCACCTCCTCGACCGATCCGGGGTTCGCCTCGGCCAGCCGCCGCCGCGCCTCGGCCAGCACATCGCCGACCATCTGCCCGATCTGATGGCGGACCAGCTCGGCAGGCAGCCGGTCGGGCTTGCCGCTCGGGAACTCGGCGCGCACAGCCTCCCAACTCTCGGCAACGAACGGGACGCCCAGAGCTGCCTCCAGCGTGAACAGCCCCGAACGCAGTCCGTCATCAAGGTCATGATTGTCATAGGCGATGTCGTCGGCCAGCGCTGCGACCTGCGCCTCAAGGCTTGAATAGCTCATCAGGTCGAGCGGGTAATCGGCGTCAATCTCGGCCAGCGCCCAAGTCGGCATGATCACTGGTCCATTGTGCTTGGCCAATCCCTCCAGCGTCTCCCATGTCAGGTTAAGCCCGTCGAACTCCGCATAACGCTGCTCGACGCTGGTCACGATCCTGAGCGTATGGGCGTTGTGATCAAACCCGCCATAGGGCTGCATCGCCAGTTGCAGCACATCCTCCCCGACATGGCCGAACGGCGGATGGCCGAGATCATGCGCAAGGCACAGCGCCTCGGTCAGATCCTCGTGCAGCCCAAGCGCCCGGGCAATCACGCGGCCGATCTGTGCGACCTCAAGGCTGTGCGTCAGCCGGGTACGGAAATGGTCGCCGTCGGGCGCGACGAACACCTGCGTCTTGTGTTTCAGCCGTCGGAACGCGGTCGCATGGATGATCCGGTCGCGGTCGCGCTGAAACGCGTCGCGGTGGCTGCTGCGCCCCTGGGCAAAGCGCCGCCCGCGCGAACGCGCCG
>JAYVLC010000341.1:0-3090 GCA_043759675.1 Sphingosinicellaceae bacterium | reverse complement strand
GACTCATATTCAAATCGCACCCTGCCGGGCCGGGACAGCGCAAGGGTTCCGCGCGTCACTGCGCCGCCCGCCGAGGTTTGCACAAAATCGGCGGTCATTGTTTTGGCCCCGGCAAGGTGCACTGAGACATCTGACAACGCTGACGGGGCTGGTGCGGCCACAAATGCCAATGCGGCGAAAGGAAGCATCAATGCGCTCATAGGTTAGCATCTCCGGCAGGACACAGGTGGGGCAAGTGTTGCCCCCGTCACTTGAACAGGCGTTGAACCTGACATCGTCCGGGCGACGCCGCTTTACCTCACCCCTGAGTCTTGATAGCCGTAACCTTCAGGCGAATTTAGGCAAGGGGCGGGCCCGCATGACGCGCACGGCGGCGTCAGGATCGGTGAGACTGAAACGGCGACTGGCAGTTGTTGCCTGGCGTTTTGGTGTTCGCTTTTCCGACTGGGGCCCGGGTTCAGCGACAGCGACCGGGATCAGACAGTTGCATGTCCTGATGGCTTTCGTCGCTCCGGCGCTAATGTTTGCAACGATTTGGTTTATGGCGAATCAGCAGAACGTCGACGCGCGCCGAGTGGAGGTGGTGCGAGCGATGAACATGCAGGCGTATCTGGTCAATCGGATGCGACTGCTCGGTGCCGACAATGCGAATTGGAATGACGCTTTTCAAGGCGCGGTTCTGTCCCTCGACGCAGAGTGGATGGACGGCAATTGGGGCCCCGATGCCTATGGGACCGCGGACTATGACGATGTGTTTCTGGTCGGGAAAAGCGGCGAAACGCTTTACGCATCCGTCCGGGGCAAGCGCAGCTCGGAGGCGGTCCGAGACCTGGTGGGTGGACAGATCAAAGATCTCTTGGGCCGGGCTGCACGGGCAGCGCCGCCCGCCGGGGCTGCGGGTTTCGTTCGCTATGATGGCGGGATTGCGCTGATAAGTGCGACGAGGGTCAAGCGGGCGGGCCGTCCACCCGACCCGTCTGCGCCAGTTCGATATCTTGTTATTTTGCGGCGGCTTGATTCTGTGGCGTTGGCGGACATCGGTCAGGCATCAGGATTCCGAAATCTGCGTGCCCTGGCGGCAAGCGAGGCCAAGGCCGGGACGGCGCTCCGGGATGTGCGCGGATTCCGGATCGGCGCCCTCGTCTGGGAGAGCGATGCCCCCGGCTATGAAAGTGCAATTGCGGTTCTGCCGATCGCGGTCTTCGTGTTCGCTTTGCTCGCCTATGCCGGATTTGTTGGCGCGAGCACTGCGCGACGCCGTGCCGATGAATTGCTGGTGAGCCAGCGCCACGCCTTGCGCCTTGCGCACCGGGATATGCTGACGGATTTGCCCAATCGCCGCGCGTTTGCAGAATCGCTGGATATCGCGCTTGGCTCCGGCGGGCAGGTTGCGATGCTTTATATGGACCTCGACGGCTTCAAGGAGGTGAATGACGCATTTGGCCATGCCGTTGGCGATGCCCTGCTGGTTCAGGCAAGCCGCCGGATTGAGGCGGAGGGAGGCGATGCCATTCAACTGGCCCGGTTTGGCGGCGACGAATTCGCCGTCATGCTGAGCGGTGTCGGCCTGCAGGAACGTGCGCGCCGCTTTGCGCAGATTTTGGTCGATAGCTTCCAAGTTCCGATCGAAGCAGCCGGTCGCCATGTTTATGTCGGGGCGAGTATTGGGCTCGCGATTGGTGACGCCCCTTCAATCGATGGGGCGGAGCTGATCCGGCGCGCCGACGTCGCGATGTATGCTGCCAAAGCTGCCGGCAAACGCCGTTGGAAGCTGTACGACGAAGGGATGGACCGCGGGCGTGTCGTCCGGCGCCAGATTGCGGCAGAGCTCCGGCTGGCGCTGGCGAGCGGGGATGTGCTCGTCAGCTACCAGCCTGTCGTACAGGCGCATGACCGAAGGATCGTCGGTGCGGAGGCCCTCGCACGCTGGTCGAGCCCGACCCTTGGGATCATCGACCCGGTTCTGTTCATTTCGGTCGCCGAGGAAGGCGGCATGATCTCCGAGTTGACCCGGCAAGTACTGCGGCAGGCCTGCCGGGCTGCGCTGGCCTGGGACATTGTTGTATCGGTTAACCTGTCCGCGGCTGAAGTGTGGGACCTAGCGTTTGCCGATGAACTGCTGCGTATCCTTGCAGAGACCGGATTGCCGGCCAACCGGCTGGAGCTTGAGATTACCGAATCCTACCTAGTGACCGAGCCTCAGGCTGCTGCGGCGACCCTGTCGGTGTTGCGGGCGCTCGGTGTTAGAATCGTCCTTGATGATTTTGGCATGGGTTTCGCGAGCCTGGGTCAGTTGCGACGCCTTCCGCTTGACCGGATCAAGCTTACCCACGAATTCCTGACGGAGATTGCGACCGGCGGAAACGCCAGCGAAGTTGCCACAGCGATCGTCGCGCTTGCCCGCGCGCTGGATCTTCCGGTGACAGCAGAGGGTGTGGAAACAGAAGCGCAAGCCGACCTGTTGCAAACGGCGGGCTGCACGCATTTCCAAGGCTGGTTGTTCGGCAAGCCAATGGCAGCAGCAACATTGACGCGGCGGCTGCGCAGCGAGCGGGCTGACTCCGCGTCTGGCTAGAGGGGACGGCCGCTTTCGTCGATCAGCACTTCGCGCCGACCGACATGATCGGCGAGGCCGACATAGCCATCCTTCTCCATACGTTCAATCAGTCGGGCGGCGTTGTTATAGCCGACCCGGAGCTGCCTCTGGAGGTATGACGTCGATGCCTTGCGGCTTTCGGCAACAATCTGCACCGCGCGACGATACGTATCAGCCTCTTCATCACCGCCGTCCATTTCGAAACCAAGCTGATCGGCATCGACCGGTTCTTCGGTGACCGCGGAGACATAGTCCGGTGTCCCCTGATCCTTCCAGTGATTTGCGACTGCCTCAACCTCGTCGTCGGTGACAAATGGGCCGTGAACCCGCGCGATCTGCTTGCCGCCCGACATGTACAGCATGTCACCCTTGCCAAGCAGTTGTTCGGCTCCCTGCTCTCCCAGAATTGTCCGGGAATCGATCTTGGAGGTAACCTGAAAGCTGATCCGGGTGGGCAAATTGGCTTTGATCACGCCGGTGATGACGTCAACCGA
>JAYVLC010000340.1:0-1829 GCA_043759675.1 Sphingosinicellaceae bacterium | reverse complement strand
GACATCGAACCTCCCGCGCCGTGTCTGGGAACATCGCGAGGGACTGATCGCAGGCTTCTCAAAGCGATATGGTGTGAAGCGGCTCGTTTACACTGAAGCCTATGACCGGATAGAGGACGCCATTGCGCGCGAGAAAGCGATGAAGAAGTGGAACCGGCTTTGGAAGCTCGATCTGATCGAGCGGGTAAATCCGGAGTGGGCCGATCTCTACGAGCTCGGGTTGTAATTGATTTGGGCTGGGTTCCCGCCTGCGCGGGAATGACGATATTTGTGTGCTGGAATGACGATATTCGTTTGCGGGAATGGCGATGAGGTAATGGTGAGCGATTTAACCGATCTTTCCCTCGCGGCGATGCGGGACGGGCTGCGCGCCAAGCGGTTTTCGGCGCGGGAGCTGGCTGTGGCGCACAATGATGCTGTCGCCGCAGCGCGGGGGCTGAACGCGTTTCTGGTCGAGACGCCGGAGCTGGCGCTGAAGACTGCCGATGCGGCGGATGTGGCGCTGGCGGCGGGCGAGGCCAAACCGCTTTCGGGAATTCCGCTCGGCATCAAGGATTTGTTCGCAACCCAAGGGGTGGTGACCACGGCGGGCTCGAACATCCTGAAAGGCTTTGTCCCGCAGTATGAATCGACGGTGACGGCCAAGTTGTTTGCGGACGGCGCCGGGATGCTTGGCAAGCTCAACATGGACCAGTTCGCGATGGGGTCGTCCAACGAGACCTCGGCATTCGGCAATGTGCTGTCACCGTGGCGCGGCGACGGCAATGCGGCGCTGGTGCCGGGTGGCAGTTCGGGCGGGTCGGCTGCGGCAGTGGCGGCGCGACTGTGCGCAGGCGCAACGGGCACCGACACCGGCGGCTCGATCCGCCAGCCGGCGGCGTTCGTCGGCATTGCTGGGATCAAGCCGACCTATGGCCGCTGTTCACGCTGGGGGATTGTGGCCTTTGCGTCCTCGCTCGATCAGGCCGGGCCGATGGCGCGCGACGTGCGGGATTGCGCCATCTTGCTCAAATCGATGTGCGGGTTTGACCCGAAGGATTCAACCTCGCTCGATGTGCCGGTACCGGATTTCGAGGCAGCGCTGACCGGCGATATCCGGGGCCTGCGCATTGGCATCCCGAAGGAATATCGCCTCGATGGGATGCCGCCGGAAATTGAGGCGCTGTGGGCGCAAGGCATTGCCTGGGCGAAGGACGCAGGGGCAATCGTCGTCGATGTGTCGCTACCGCACACCAAATATGCGCTGCCGACTTACTATATCGTGGCACCTGCCGAGGCATCGTCCAACCTCGCCCGCTATGACGGGGTCCGCTACGGCGCGCGGGTGCTGCCTGATGGGGGGAACCTTGATGACATGTACGCCGCAACCCGCGCGGCAGGCTTTGGCCCTGAGGTCAAAAAGCGCATCCTGATCGGCACCTATGTGCTGTCGGCGGGCTATTATGACGCTTATTATCTGAAGGCGCAGAAGGTCCGGACGCTGATCGCCCGGGATTTTGAACGGGCCTGGGCGCAGTGCGACGTGCTGTTGACCCCGACGGCGCCGAGTGCGGCCTTTGCCTTTGGTGCCAAGTCTGCCGACCCGATTGCGATGTATTTGAACGATGTGTTCACCGTGCCATCATCGCTCGCCGGTCTGCCCGCGATGTCGATCCCGGCAGGGCTGGATGCAGGCGGTCTGCCGCTTGGGTTGCAGATCATCGGCAAGCCGCTCGACGAAGTTGGCGTGCTTAACGCGAGCTACGCCCTCGAACGCGCCGCCGGGTTCACCGCGCGCCCGGACACATGGTGGTGACCTTGCAGGCGCGCGCGAAACGTATTACATTTTT
>JAYVLC010000339.1:0-2962 GCA_043759675.1 Sphingosinicellaceae bacterium | reverse complement strand
GCGACGCCGGGGCCGAACAGCGCCTCAATCGCCTGGGCTTGTGCATCGGTACCAAAGGCGCGCGGCGCGCCGGGCTTGGGCGGACGCAGCGCATAGTCTGGCGGCACCACAAGCGGGGCCTGCCGCGCCACGGTAAATTCATCCGGGCCAGCGCGGCGCGCAAAACGGTCCTTGCTGCCGGCACAGGCGGCAAGCGCCAGCGCGGCGGCGGTCAGGATCAGCAGGTTACGCGAGGATACCATCATTCACTCTCCACTTTGGGCTGCCCGTCGCCGCGCATCAACGCGCGCAGCAGCAACAACCCGACGCCCAGTGTAATCGCAGCGTCGGCGACATTGAACACATATTTGAAATCAAAGCTGCCCCAAAACACATGGATGAAGTCGACGACGTAGCCAAACCGCACCCGGTCGAGGATATTGCCGACCGCGCCGCCGAGCACCAGCCCCAATGCCACCACATCCAGCCGGTTGCGTTCGCGCCACAGCCAGACGCCAACGGCTGCCGAAATGCCACCGGTGGCGAGGACCAACAGCCAGCGCGCCAGCTCGGTCCCGCCCTTGATGATCCCCATCGATACCCCGGCGTTTTCAACCCAGATCAGGTTCATCACCGGCAGGACGTCGACAAAGCCGAGCTCCCGCAATTGGACGATGTGGATGATCCAGTATTTGACCAGCTGGTCGAGGATGAACACGCTGACCGCCAGGCCAAAGCCGAGGATGCGCAAGGGGCGAGGTTCGCCATCTACCGAGCGGCGGAACCGCACCTGCTCCTCGCTCATGCGCAAGCCTCCCGCCCCGTCATCCCACAACCAACTGTCATCCCGGGCTTGACCCGGGACCCAGCGCGACAAAGAAACGCGAGCGGTGCTCGCGCCGCCCGACCCCGGGCGGCTGGGTCCCGGCGCAAGGCCGGGATGACAGGTTGAGGGTTAACCGGCCTTACAAAACCACCGTCATTCCCGCGCATTATTTCATCGTCATTCCCGCGCAGGCGGGAACCCATCGGGCAACAAACCCGCGGATGAATGGGTTCCCGCCTGCGCGGGAATGACGAGGTATTTCTATGCGGCATCGGCGACCACATTCTCGCAGCGGTTGCACAGATCACCATCCTCGGCGACCTCCGGCAAATGCCGCCAGCAGCGCCCGCATTTGTGATTGGTCGTTCGTTGAGCGCCGACTTCGTATCCGGGAAAGTGCAGGTTTACGCCTATGACCATACCTTCAGGGAAGTCCGGTCGGTCATATCCATCTGCGCGGACCAATGTAGGCCGGACCTTTATCTCGCCGGAAATGAAAAATTCGGCCCATTGGTCTCGATCTTGCTCATAGTCAGGAACCTGCTCTGACGGGACCGCGAGAAAGACTTCGCATTCTAAACTAGAGCCGACGACCTTTTCACGTCGAAGGGGCTCGATTGCGTTCGACACTAGACCGCGAAGAGCCCGTAGCTTGTCATACTTGCTATGGAGGACCGGGCTCTTCCACCCCGCCTCAACCTCCGGCCATTCCAGCAGATGCACGCTCCCGCCCTCGGGATAGCGCGTCGCCCATACTTCCTCACTCGTGAAGACCAGCACCGGCGCGGCATATCGCACCAGCGCGTGGAACAGCGTGTCGAGGACGGTCCGGTACGCCATGCGCTTCGGCGAGGTAGCCGCGTCGCAATAGAGGCTGTCTTTCCGGATATCGAAGAAGAAGGCGCTGAGGTCGTTGTTGGCGAAATCGCTCAGCAGCCGGACGTAGCTGTTGAAGTCGAAGTCATCGACGGCAGCCCGCAGTTTCGCGTCCATGTCGGCCAGCAGGTGCAGGACATAGCGTTCCAGCTCCGGCATCAAAGCTACGTCAGTGACCCGTTCTGCCTCGCTAAACCCGTCCAGCGCGCCCAGCAGATACCGAAACGTGTTGCGCAGTTTGCGATACTGATCCGCGACGCCTTTCAGGATTTCATCGCCGATGCGGTGATCCTCGGTGAAGTCGGCGGAGAGCGCCCACAGCCGGATGATGTCGGCCCCATAATCGCGCATCAGCTTGATCGGATCGGTGGTGTTGCCGAGCGACTTTGACTGTTTATAGCCCTTGGAATCGAGCGTCATGCCGTGGGTCAGCACTGCCTTGTAGGGCGCACGGCCACGCGTCCCGCAGCTCTCCAGCAGCGACGACTGAAACCAGCCGCGATGCTGGTCGGAGCCTTCGAGATAAAGATCGGCCGGGGATTGCAGGTCCGGCCACTTGCCCGATTCGAGTACAAAGGCATGGGTACAGCCTGAATCGAACCACACGTCCAAAATGTCGGTCTGCCGTTCGTAATCGGCAGCGTCGTAGGCCGTGCCAAGATACTCCTCCGCCCGGTCGTCGGTCCACGCATCGACACCGCCTTCGCGCACCGCCGCGATGATCCGTGCGTTGACCGCAGGGTCGCACAGATATTGGCCGGTCTTGCGGTCAACGAACAGGGTGATCGGCACACCCCAGGCGCGCTGTCGGCTGATCACCCAGTCGGGCCGCCCCTCGACCATCGCATTGATCCGGTTGCGTCCCTTTTCTGGCACCCAGCGGGTATCGGCGATGGCCTGTATCGCCACCTGCCGCAACGTCTGTCCCTCCCCCCGCTGGGGAGAGGGCGACTCGTCGCCAGACGAGCGGGGAGCGGGGGCACGGGCGCTGGCCATGCTCGGCTGCGCCTCGCTTCCCCTCTCCCCGGCCCTACCCCCGTGGGGGGGAGGGAGCAGGCTGTCCATCGGGATGAACCATTGCGGGGTGCAGCGGAAGATGACCTTGGCCTTGGAGCGCCAGCTGTGCGGGTAGCTGTGCTCGAAGTCGGTGCTGGCCGCGAGGAGACCGCCCGCGTCGCGCAGGTCCGAGCAGATCGGGCCGTCGGGCGCGTTGAACTTGGCGTTGATCACCGACCCCTGGCCGCCGAGCCACTCCCAGTCGGCCCGGTAGAAGCCGCCGGC
>JAYVLC010000338.1:0-2606 GCA_043759675.1 Sphingosinicellaceae bacterium | reverse complement strand
CGAAATTTGTCGGCGGTCGCCACGAGATTCTTGCGGACATCCAGAACGTTGGTGCGGTCTTTCTGCGTCGCGGTAATCCAGACGGCGCGCTTGCCGTTGAACCGGGCGATGTGACTGACCTCCTCGGTTTTCCAGCGCACGTCAGCGACATCGGCGACCCGGACAAATCGCCCATTTTCAGCGCGGATCGGAACATCGCGCACGTCGTCGATCGACCGGAATGCGCCACCGGCCTCGACATTGAACCGCCGCGTGCCGGACTGGACCGTTCCGGCCGGCAGGTCAGCCCCACCACTTCGCAAGGCATCGGTGATCGCGGTGACCGGCAGGCCAAGCTGTGACAGCCGGCCACTATCAATCGACACGAGGATCTGGGGCTTGGCAACGCCGTAAACCCTGGCCGTCCGCACATCCTCAACTTGGTTAAGCCGGTCGCGCAGATCGTCGGCGATCTTCTCCATCCGGCGCGGGCTCGCCGTTTCGCTGATCAGCGCATATTGGACGACTGCGGATTCTGTCGTGCGGACTTTGCGGAACTCGAGCTTGGCCAGCGACGACGGCAGTTGCGCGCGGATGGCATTCACCTCCCGCACGACGCCATCATAATTCTTCTCGGTGTCGCTGCCCCAATCGAACACTGCGGAAATCGAGGTGAAGCCATCCGACGACCGCGAGGCGACCTCGTCGATATTGTCGAGGCCGCGCAGCACGTCCTCGATCGGTTTGGCGACGGTTTGCTCCATGTCAGAAGGGTCGGCACCCGGCTGGACCGCAAGGATCACCACGACCGGAATCGGAAAATGTGGATCGACCGACCGCGGAATGCTGGTGAGCGCCGAAAGCCCGAGCGCTGACATCAGTGCGAACAGCACAAGCGTGATCTGCCAGCGCTGGATCGCAAACTCAATCAGCTTCACTTGAGGCGGACCTTGCCACCGTCGCGGATGCGTTCAATCCCGCTGGCCGCAACCTGTTCGCCCGCTTTCAGGCCGCCGGACACCACCAGCATCCGGTCATTCAGCGCGCCAAGCTGCACGACGCGCGACCGCACCACCATGGTGGCCGGATCGACGACATAGACAAATCCTTCGTCGGCGCGGGCCTGCCACACGGCGCTGGCAGGGATCGTTACACCGCGCCCCGTGCCGGCCGCGCCGGTGCTGACACGGGCCTCGCCAATGAGACCGGACCGCAGGCCTGCCGTCGGTGGCAGCCCGATCTCGACTTCAAACGTCCCGGTTCGTTCGTCGCCCCGACCCGCGACTTCGGTGACGCGGCCAATGAGCGGCTGCGCGCCAAGGGCGGTGATCGACACCGTCGCTTGTTGTCCGGCCCTGACGGCGGACAAGCCGGCGTCACTGAGTGGCGCGCGAAGCACAAAGCCTTCCCCGGCTTCGCCGATGCTGACAACCGGCGTCCCGGCTGCAACAATCTGCCCCGGTTCGAGGTGTCGCTTGAGGATGGTCCCGGCGCTTGGCGCGTAGATGCGCGAATAGCGGAGATTGAACGCCACCGATGCGACGCGGGCGCGGGCGCTGCTCGCGGCGGCCTGAGCGGTTTCGACGCGTGATTTTGCCACCCAACCCTTGGCATTGAGCTCGGTCATCCGCTTCAGCTCGGCATCGGCGCGAACTGTTTCGGCCCGGGCTGCCGCGTCCTCGGCAGTGATGGCGGCCGGATCGAGCTGCGCGAGCAGCTGGCCCTTGGAAACCCGGTCACCGCCATCGACCAGAATCGTTGCGATCCGGCCATTGCTATTGAACGCCAGCGCCGTTTCGCGCTTGGCCCGGACAGTTCCGACCATCAGCAGGCTGCCGCCCGATGTGTCGGGCGATGCTTCGGCAATCGTCACAAGCGCCGCCGGTTCGACCGCCGCCTCGACCGGGCCGCTTCGGTCACTGCTACAGGCCCCAACAGCAAGCAATGCCACCACTCCGACAACGCGACCCGACATTTCGGCCCCACTTTTGACCAGCGCTCACATCTATAAATTATGCCCTCTGGTTTACAAATGATATTTGGGGTCATGCTGACGGCTCAGGGCCTGTTGAAGCGCCCCGTCCCCCCGGTCCACCCATGAAGCGCGCCGGACAGAGAGCCATGTGCACGGGCAAAGGCTGCGGTCATTTCAGCAACTGGTTCAACTCGATCAGCGTGCCATCTGGATCAAAGAAATTGCAGCCACGGACCCGGATCGGCGCGCCGCCGCCCCTGCCGGGATATTCCTGCATCCGGGGCGGTGCCGTGACGGTGACGCCGGGGATTTTGGCAGCGGCGGCACAGCGGCCATCGACGTCATCGGTGTTGGTGACGATGACGTGCCCGCCGGGGCCCATGCGTTTCGGGTAGGGGCCGGGGTCGGGGAAGGCGGGGTCAATCCATTCCATCAAGCCGATCCAGCCGATATAGGGGTCATTGCTGTTGAGCAGGACCAGCCGGACCTTGGCGCCGGGCGGACCGGCTGGCAGCGCGACGCCGGAGGTTTCGACCATCGTGTCATAATTGACCTTCATGCCCAGCACATCGCGGTAGAGTTTCAGCGAATTTTCGATGCTGCGGACAATCAGGGTGACCCGGCGGATGTCGGTTGGCAGGCGTTCGGCGGG
>JAYVLC010000337.1:0-4034 GCA_043759675.1 Sphingosinicellaceae bacterium | reverse complement strand
CTCAGCCTGGCGATGGGTGTGCTCGCCATGCAGTTGCTGGGGTTCACGCTCAACCAACTGGCGATCACCGGGTTCATTGTCGCGCTTGGCCTGCTCGTTGACGATTCGATCGTGGTGACCGAGAATATTTCGCGCCATTTGCGGGAAGGCGCGACGCGGGCGGACGCGGCGCTCAACGGCACCAAGCAGATTGCCGTCGCCGTTCTCGGATGCACGGCGACGCTGATTTTTGCGTTCCTGCCGCTGGTGTTCCTGCCCGAAGGGGCGGGCCTGTTCACCCGGTCGCTACCGATCGCAGTGCTGATGACCGTGCTGGCGTCCTATATCGTGTCGATGACGATCATCCCGTTCCTCGCGTCACGCTTTTTGCCGCTGCATGAAGCCCCTGAGGGCAACCGCTTCCTCCAGATCATCCAGCGCGGCATCCACCGTTTCTATGCGCCGGTGCTGCATTGGTCCCTGACCCATCCGCGCCGCGCCCTGCTCGCAGCGATGGGGCTGTGCGTTGCCGCGTTCGGACTGGTGCCGTTGATTGGCTCCAGCCTGTTCCCACCCGCCGACGCCACCTATTTCGTGGTCCAGGTGCAAGCCCCGGAAGGGACGACGCTGGCCGAAACCGACCGCGCGATCCGCTTCGTCGACGCCGAAATGGCAAAGGAGAAGCAGATCGTAACCCGGATGGCGAACACCGGGCGCGGCAATCCGCAGGTCTTCTACAATGTTCGCGAAGAAGGCCAATCGACCAATATCGGCAACGTCATCGGCGTCATCGACGAGTTCCGCGGGGCAGAGACCAAGGCGATGTTCGACCGGTTGCGCGACAAGTTCGATGCCTATCCGGGGGCGCGGATCCTGTTGAAGGAGTTTCTCAACGGCCCGCCGATTGCCGCCCCGATTGCGACCTATATCGGCGGCCCCGACCTTGCTGAGCTGAAGCGGCTGGCCGGCCAGATCGAAATGATCATCCGTGCGACGCCTGGCACCCGCGATGTCGACAATGCGCTCGCGGTTGATCGCATCGACCTCAATCTTGGTATCGACGCAGACAAGGCAGCGTTGCTCGGGGTCCCGGCAGGGGCTGTTCGCCGCGCCACCCGGCTGGCGTTGACCGGTGAACCTGCCGGAAAGTTCCGGGACGACGAAGGCGACACCTTTGACGTGCTGGTCCGCCTTCCGATGGACGACGCCCAGTCCGTCTCGGCGCTCGACCGGGTCTATCTGCCGTCGGCCAACGGCGGCGCCGTCCCGCTGTCGCAGGTAGCAAAGCCATTCCTCGAAAGCGCACCGGGCCAGATCAATCGTTACCAGCAGGAACGCTCGGCAACGGTGTCGGCCTATGTCCAGCCCGGATATCTGACGTCGGCAGTGACCCGTGACTTTTATGGCCGCCTCGCCAAACTGAAACTGCCACCGGGCTACAAGGTGACGCAGGGCGGCGAGGCGCAAGCCTCCTCGCGCAGCTTCTCGGGCCTTGGCCGGATCGTGATGCTGGCGATCTTTGGCATCTTTGGCGTGCTGGTGCTGGAATTCGGCCGGTTCCGCGAGACCGCCGTGGTCGCCGGCGTGATTCCGCTCGGCATGTTCGGCGGGCTGGTCGCGCTGTTCCTGACCGGCAATTCATTGAGCTACAATGCGGTGATCGGCTTCGTCGCGCTGATCGGCATCGAGATCAAGAATTCGATCCTGCTGGTCGATTTCACCACCCAGTTGCGCGCGTCGGGCATGGGCTTGCGCGATGCCATCGAAAAGGCCGGTGAGGTGCGATTCCTGCCCGTGCTGCTGACCAGCGTCACCGCCATCGGCGGCCTGACCCCGCTGGCTGTCAGCGGCTCGGGCCTGTTTGCGCCGCTTGCCATCGTCATCATCGGCGGGCTGATTTCGTCAACCCTGCTCAGCCGGATCGTGACGCCGGTGATGTACCTGCTGCTGGTTCGCCACGCGCCGGAGGTTGCCAGTGGACAACTGGCCTCCCAACCAACGAAATAATCCTGCAAATCGCTCGTCATCCTGACGAAAGTCAGGATCTCGTCGAGCCTGGACACTCATCGGTTGGAGGTCCTGACTTGCGTCAGGATGACGCCGTGTGTGGGAAAGGTTGCTCCGGCTCCACCCTGCCCGCTATGAGCCTGCTCCCATGACCATCGACAAGCATTACAACCCGTCTGACATCGAGCAACGCTGGTACCCGCATTGGGAGAACACCGGCGCGTTCCATCCGCCGCGCCCCGATGCCGAGCCGTTCACGATTGTCATCCCACCGCCCAACGTCACCGGCAGTCTGCATATGGGGCATGCGCTCGACAACACGTTGCAGGACGTGTTGATCCGCTATCACCGACTGAAGGGCCGCGATGCGCTCTGGGTAGTCGGGACCGACCACGCGGGCATCGCCACGCAGATGGTCGTCGAGCGCCAGCTTGCCGAAAGCACGCAAGGGACGACGCGGCAGGAAATGGGCCGCGAGGCATTTCTGGAGACGGTCTGGGACTGGAAGCGGACCAGCGGCAGCACGATTACCAACCAGCTGCGGCGGCTGGGCGCAAGCTGCGACTGGTCGAATGAACGCTTCACGATGGACGAAGGCTTCAACGCCGCCGTCACCAAGGTGTTCGTCCGGCTTTACCGCGAGGGCCTGCTCTACAAGGACAAGCGCCTCGTCAACTGGGACCCCAAGCTCAAGACCGCGATCAGCGATCTGGAGGTTGAGCAGCGCGAGGTGAAAGGCCATTTCTGGCACTTCCGCTATCCGCTGGAGGATGGCAGCGGCTTCATCGCCATTGCGACGACGCGGCCCGAAACCATCCTCGGCGACGGCGCGGTTGCGGTGAACCCCGACGATCCGCGTTTTGCGCATCTGGTCGGCAAACGCTGCAAGCTGCCCATCGTCGACCGGCTGATCCCGATCATTGCCGACCCGCATGTGAAAATGGACTTCGGCTCGGGCGCGGTGAAGATCACCGCCGCGCACGATCACAACGACTATGAGGTGTACAAGCGCCACCCCGAGGCGAACATCCCGCTCATCAACCTGATGAACGCTGATGCGACGATGAACGAGAACACCCCGGCGCGGTATCGCGGGCTGGATCGCTATGTGGCGCGCGAGATGGTGGTGGCCGAGTTTGAGGCGCTGGGGCTGCTCGACAAGGTCGAGGACCATGTTCACATGGTGCCGTTCGGGGATCGTTCGGGCGCGGTGGTGGAGCCGTGGCTGACCGACCAATGGTATGTCGATGCGGCGACGCTGGCCAAGCCCGCCATCGACGCGGTGCGGTCGGGCGCGACCAAGTTCGTGCCCGCCAATTGGGACAAGACCTATTTCAACTGGATGGACAACATCCAGCCGTGGTGCGTGAGCCGCCAGCTGTGGTGGGGGCACCAGATTCCGGCCTGGTATGGGCCGGAGTTAAGCGACGACGAAAAAGCGATAAATTTTGATGCGCCCTACCAAACAATGGCGGATCGCCTTCAGCTCGGCCGCAATATCCCTTGGGTAGCTGAGACTGCTTCCGCCGCCGAAGCCATCGCTCAAGCGCGCTATCGCTCGGCTGACTTTGACTTGCCGGTTAAGGCATTCAACACACAAGACGAGGCACTAGCATTTACAAACGCGGGAAGTGGTATTGGGCTCTTCCGTGACCCCGACGTCCTCGACACTTGGTTCTCGTCCGCCCTCTGGCCGTTCGGGACGCTGGGCTGGCCGGAGCAGAGCGACGCGCTGAAGCGCTATTACCCCGGGTCGGTGCTGGTCACCGGGTTCGACATCATCTTCTTCTGGGTGGCCCGGATGATGATGCAGGGCATCCACTTCATGGACGGGGTGCCGCCGTTCCAGACGGTGTATTGCCACGGCCTCGTGCGCGATTCCAAGGGCGCGAAAATGTCGAAATCGAAGGGCAACACGGTCGATCCGCTGCTGCTCATCGACCAGTACGGCGCCGACGCGCTGCGCTTCACGCTGACCGCGATGGAGAGCCAGGGCCGCGACATCAAGCTCGATGAGAAGCGCGTCGAGGGTTACCGCAATTTCGGCA
>JAYVLC010000336.1:0-5436 GCA_043759675.1 Sphingosinicellaceae bacterium | reverse complement strand
CGGCGCGAGATGGGTCGCAAGCGCTCCCCAGCCACAGCCGATCTCGAGCACAGCTTCGGAGCCTGTCAGGTTCAGCAATTCGGTGATCCGTGCGAGCTTGGCCTGCTGGGCGGCCTCCAAAGACTGGCCGGGCGCTATTGCGCAGGCTGACGAATAGGTCATGCTCTCGTCAAGCCACAGCCGGTAGAAATCATTGCCAAGGTCGTAGTGGAACGCGATGTTGCGACGGCTGCCAGTGCGCGAATTGGGCTTGAACAGGTGCCGCGCGCGATTGAACCAACGCACGGGTGCAAAGCCGTCCATCACCTCCTGCAGGTGAACAACATTTTCTGCTGCGACCGCGATCAGCGCAACCAGATCGGGGCTCGACCAATCTCCGGCGATATAGCCATCGGCAAAACCGACGTCACCACCGGTCAACAGGCGCCACGCCGCGCGCCAGCTATGGATGACCATTGTCGCCTCAGGCCCGGCCTCGACCGCACAATGATCGAACCGCTCGCCGGAGGGGGTGATGATCGCGATCCGACCGCTCACCAGATTCCGGAGCACGCGCATCATTAGCCACGGCCCAATGCCGCGCGGCGCAGGGCGCGGTTCAAATGCCATGACGTCAACGGGGCTCGGGCTGTTCAAGAGCATGGCAGTTCTTTCATCAGATCTGCGCCAACGGGCTGGTGACGGGGGTGTCCGGCGGCAGCGGCAGGCGGTGAACCGCCAAGCCCTTCAACCAGAGTTTGAGGGCCTCCCAGAGGATGCCCGCCACGACTTTGAGGGTCAGCAGGGGATAGACAATCGCCGCACGCGCCAGCGCCGGGTCGGTCAATGGGCGACGCGTTGCCTGGTGGAGCGCCATCATGGTCCGTCCGCCGCCGTCGCTAACTGCGATCGAGATGACCAGTCGCTCCGCAGGGGGCAGCACCCGGAAATCATAGGTCATGTCCATCGCCATGAAGGGCGAAACATGAAACCGCTTTGGCGTCGTCTGACGGATAGGGGTGGTGAGGCCCTCCGTCACCGGGAGCAGATAGCTATGGCGCTGCCCGAACGTGTTGTTCACTTCGTACAGGATCGCCACAAGTGCACCGTCCGCCCGGTGACAAAAATACACGCTGAGCGGATTGAAGGCGAAGCCCAGCAGGCGTGGCATCGTCAGCAAGCGGATCGCCCCGCCGTCAAGGGTGATGCCAGCCGCCGTCAGATGCGCCTCGACCTGCGCCCGAAGCGGCTCCGCTGTCCCCGCTCCGTGGTCGCGATCATGGAACGCGAACAGGTTGAACCGCCCGCGCGAGAACAGGTGCAGGCTCTGTGTCAGGCCATCAATCTCATCGAGATCAAGCAGCAGTGAAAACATCCGATAGCGCAGCTTGTGGACACGAGGCCGCACGCGTCGGTGCATGACATGGCCTGTATAGATGGCTGAGCCGGTCATGCGGCGGCCAGCGTTCGTTCTGACACGCGCGGTGCCGTGATGTGAATCCGGCCCGACTCATCGGCGACGGTCCACGGACGCCGCACGCCACCCAGTTGCTCGGCAACCGCAAGACCTGCCTGAAGCCCGTCTTCATGGAAGCCCGCTCCGAAATAGGCCCCGCAGAACCAGCTGTTGCGCACCCCTTGCAGCGACCAGAGCTCGCCGTGCGCTTTACGCGTACCGGCATCAAACACCGGATGTTCATACAGGTCGCGGCGGATCACAAATGCCGGGTCGGGTTGCCGGATCGGATTGAGCGAGACGAACAAGGGCCGGTCGCTCACAAGGCTTTGCAGCGGGTTCATCCAGTAGGTGACCGACAGCGACGCCGCGCCCTGTGCCTTGCCTGACAGGTAATTCCAGCTCGACCAAACACGGCGATGCTTTGGCATCAGCGCCGGATCGGTATGCAAAATCGTATCGTTGGGTTGGTATTTGAACGCGCCAAGGATTGCGTGCTCCTGCGGATCGGGGTCCGCAAGCAGGCGCAGCGCCTGGTCGGCATGGGTTGCAACAACAACATGGTCAAATCGTTGCGGCACGTTGTTGCGCGTTGTGAGTTCGACCCCGTCCGGCAAGCGGCGGATAGACTGGACCGGCTGTCCGGTTTTGATCTGGTCGGAAAATGACTGGATCAGGCGGTCGACATAGGCGCGGCTTCCGCCATCGACGGTTCGCCACGGTGGGCGCCCGGACAGTTTGAGCAACCCGTGATTGTCCCAGAACCGGATAAACACAGCGGCCGGATAACTTGGCATATCGACGGCCGGCGTTGACCAGATCGCCGCTGCCATCGGATACAGGTGATCATCGCGGAAGGCGTGGCCATAGCCGCGACTGTCAAGATAATGCCCGAGGCTCATGTCGCCAAGGTCGGCTGCATCGCGCGCAGCCTCACGATAAAATCGCACCAAATCGCGTAGCATCGACCAAAACCGCCACCGGAACAGGTTGCGCCACTGGGCGAACAGGCCGCGTAAATTGGTCCCGGAATATTCCAGCCGCCCGTCATCCAGTGAAACGCCCAGTGTCATCTCGGCCAATTTTGTGGAGACACCCAGATGCCGGAACAGCGCGGTAAGATTGGGATAGGTTTGCTCGTTGAAAATGATGAACCCGGTGTCCACCGGAACAGGGCCAGCATCGACGGTATGGCTGTGCCCGCCGATCCGGTCGTCGGCCTCAAACAGCGTTACCTGGTGGCGCCCCGACAGCAGCCATGCCGCTGACAGCCCGGATATCCCGCTGCCCACCACGGCAATGTTCATGGCGGCATTGCCTTCTGATGTCGTCAAACGCAACGCTTGCCCCTTCGCCCGTCCTGTGGGCCTGCATTGAAATACGAACCTGAGGGCTATTTGGATTTGGCGCTTCGTACAATCATCCAAAGAATCTTTGCGCCCGTATCTGACGCCATAGCCAGGCACCCGCGCCCACCGGCAAAACTTCCGCACTTGCAGACCCCTGATCCCAGTCTATTCCGCAATCTGATTCGTATCCGAGGACGCCAACTGATGAGCCTGATCGAAGTCGCCACCCGCGCTGTCGAAACCCTGCCACTCCCGGATTCAGTTACGCGCCTGGGCATTGAGCTTCTGGTTGGGCGCACGCGTCGCCGGCTCGCCATGGCACCGCCCGGTGATGAACTGTTGTTCGCCAGCACGATGACCGATCACCCCATTGCCGAACACACCGATGCGGCGAACGAACAGCATTATGAGCTGCCACCGGAATTTTTCGTCCTGACGCTCGGGCCACGGCGCAAGTACAGCAGCTGCTATTACCCGACCGGCACGGAGACGCTGGCTCAGGCCGAAGATTTCGCGCTGGCAGCAACGGTCGCCCACGCCGACCTGCGCGATGGCCAGCGCATTCTGGAGCTCGGCTGCGGCTGGGGCTCGCTGACGCTGTACATGGCCGAACGCTTCCCGGGCGCGCAAATTGTGGCGGTGTCGAACTCGGCCCCGCAGCGTGCCTACATCGAGGATCAGGCCAGCGCCGCTGGTTTTGCCAATGTGACGGTCATCACCGCCGACATGAACGACTTCCAGCCCGACGGGGAATTTGACCGGGTCGTGTCGGTCGAAATGTTTGAGCATATGGCCAACTGGACGACGTTGCTGGCGCGGGTGCGCAGCTGGCTGAAGGCCGACGGGCGGCTGTTTGTACATGTTTTCACGCACCGCAGCCAACCCTACCGCTTCGACAAGGCGGATAAGTCTGACTGGATCGCCCAGCATTTCTTCACCGGCGGGATCATGCCGAGTCGCGGGCTGATCGGACAGTTTCCGGAGAGTTTTGTGCTGGAACAGCAATGGCAGTGGAGCGGGTGCCACTATCAGCAAACCGCCATTGACTGGCTGGCGCGCTTTGATTCGAATCTGCCACGGATCGATCAGCTACTGCGCGACGTTTATGGCGATCTCGCTCCGCTTTGGCGTCGGCGCTGGCGGCTGTTTTATCTCGCGACTGCCGGCCTGTTCGGTCACGCAAACGGTGAAGAATGGGGCGTCAGCCACTATCTGCTGAAGCTGACCGCATAGGCGTCAGCGCCGCGCCAGCCGCCGGGTCATTAGGTAACCGGCCGTCGCCGCCGCACCAGTCAAAAACGTCCCCCAGATCAGGTCGGCGATGGTGACCGTCGTCGACCAATTGCGGAGAGTTGCCTGGTTGGTCAGGTCATAGGTCGCGTAGGCAATCAGGCCGAACAACGCGCCGCGCCATGTCGCGGTCGTCCACGTCTGGCTGTCCAGAGCCGGGGCAACGGCAAACACGACGATGCCGACCATATACATCAAATAAAACAATATGGCGGGGACCAGGTTGAACTCCGGCAGCAGCATGTCCCCGAGCTCTGGCTGGTAGAGAAGCGCGGCAGCCTGGGTGAGCCAGATCGCGTCAACGCAAACGAATGCCACTGCGGTGCACAGATAGGCAATGATGTAGGTCTTCACGAAGTTACCTCCTGGCTGCGGTGGCGCGAGCTGATTTGAGTCCCGCCGCAAGGCTACCTAATTGCAGCGGCATCGTCCAATGATGCTGCAACAGCGCCACCACCGTTCAGCACGGCATCACCGGAGGGACCCATGACCAATTTCATCGAGATCGAACGGCAGGGTCGCATCGCCATCCTGCGCATGAACAAGCCGGAGACGCTGAATGCCATTGGCGAGCGGCAGGACTGCGACGACTTTGTTACGGCCATCGAGGCGATTGGCGATGATCGGGGGGTGAGCGTTGCGATCCTGACCGGCAATGGCCGGGCGTTTTGCTCCGGCGGAAATCTGAAGGGCATGAAGGGGCGCAACGGCATCGGCCCGCTGGAGCAGCCCGATTCCACCCGGTCGAACTATCGGCGCGGGGTGCAGCGGATCACGCGGGCGCTGATGGAAACCGAGGTTCCGATGATTGCAGCGGTCAATGGCCACGCCATCGGACTTGGCAATGACCTCGCCTGCCTGTGCGATGTGCGGATCGCTTCGGAGACGGCGAAGTTCGCTGCAAGTTTCATCAAGGTCGGGATCGTTCCGGGGGACGGCGGCGCATGGGCACTGTCGCGGGTCCTTGGCTATTCCAAAGCGGCGGAGCTGTTCCTGACCGGCGACCCGTTCGATGCGCAGGCGGCGCTGGCGATGGGCCTCGTGTCCAAAGTGGTTCCTGCCGAGGACCTGATGGCCGCAGCATTGGACCTTGCCGGGCGGATCGCTGCAAACCCGCCCCGCGCCCTGCGCCTGACCAAAAGGCTGCTGCGCGAGGCTCAGAATTTGCGGATGAACGATGTGCTGGAGCTGTCGGCAGCATTTCAGGCCATCGCCCACGAAACCGCCGATCATAAGGAAGCGGTGAACGCATTCCTTGAAAAACGGCCGGCGGTATTCACCGGCGACTAGACCATATTGTCCCGAACATCCTGATCGCGACGTGATTCAGGCTGGGCGCGGAATGGTCTAGGTGACGACATC
>JAYVLC010000335.1:0-4066 GCA_043759675.1 Sphingosinicellaceae bacterium | reverse complement strand
AAGGATGACGAGTCGAACGCATCTGAAAATGCGACGGTCAACACCCTTGACCCGCCCAACCCATTGTCGCTGTTTCCACTCGGGCCGGGCAACCCAATTCCGAGCGCATTGATGGTGCCCTTCAGACGCAACACATATTTGCGGCGTGCTGAAAACGTCTTTTCAACATTTGGCTTTATCAATTGGAAGGCGAACGACCAGATTTCGGTCACTCTGGAGGGTCGCTACACCGAAGAACGGCTCCGCGCGACCGATCTCCTCGCACCCGATATTGGCGGATTGGGAACAGCGTTTCTTGCCGCCATACCGCCGACAGGGCTCCGCAACGCGAGCTTCTTCACGCCGCGTGGATCGATCACCTACAAGCTCAGCGACGACAACAATATCTATGCTTCGATTGCCCGCGGGTATAAATCGGGCGGGATCAATGGCATTGCGGCGCGCTATAACCGGAACTCGACCGTGGCAGGCGTTGTTGTCACTGACCCCATTGCGCCAGGCACGCCGATCCCCGCTCCTCGCGCCGGCGCCACTGTCGTTACATTCGCTCAGACATCCCCAGGCTCTGCCGGTCTGAACGTGCTTCAGGCCACCTATAGCGCGGAAACCAATTGGACGTATGAAGTTGGGTCCAAGAACCGCTTTATGGATGGCAGACTCACACTGAATCTTGCAGCCTTTTACACGGACTGGCAGAATTTGCAGACCAACGCCGTCCGGCTTCAGCCGGATGGGACGGCGCCGACCGCGTTCGCGTTCATCGTTCCTTCGCTCATCGGCAACGTCGGCGACGTCGAGGTCTACGGCGTAGAGGTAGAAGGTAACTTCAAGATCACACCCGAAGTCCGGATCGACTTTGGTGCCTCGTACAACCATGCAAGCTACAAAAGCGGCGTGTTTTCGCAGCGGTTCGGGGCGTCCGGCAACTGCGACGGAATCGTGTGCACAACGGTGACCACAGCCGGCTTCACATTCCCCGTGCTGCCAATCGGCGGCAACCAGCTTGAGCGCACGCCGAAGTTCGATTCCGTGCTGGGGATCAACTACGACACCGAGCTGAGCAACGGCTGGAAACTCTTCGCCCGGACCGATGTGACCTACCAGACGAAGCAGTTCGCCGATGAAGCCAATCTGGCGTTCATTCCTGATCGTTTGCTCGTCAACGCATCGGTTGGCCTCAATATCAGCGGTGTGGACGTGCAAGTCTGGGCAAAAAATCTGTTCGACAAGAAATATGTCACCAGCGCGCTGTTCCTGATTGGCACCGGCGGGGCAGGCTCGGCGAGCTATGTGCCGCTCCTGGGTGAACAGCGGACACTGGGATTGACTGCGTCCTACAAATTCTAAGCCTGTCTGAATTGACGCGGGGGAAGGCTTGCCTTTGCCCCGCGTCCTTTTGTTGGAAGGTCTGAGTTGTGACCGAGGTTGCGGACCTGAAGGCGGCGCTGCTTGCGGCGATCCGTGCCGACGATGGCGCCGGTCGGTATGACGCCGCTGGCATCGATGCCATTCACGCCCTGATCGAAAAACTGGCGCTGCTGTCCCCAATCCCCCGCCCGATCGATCAGCAGGCTGACGTTGCCGGCCCGTGGCGATCCATCTTCGCGCAATTTGGCCCCAAGCATACGGCTGGCAAACCGATCACCCACGAAACCCGGTTCAAATTCCTGAGCTTCAACACCTTCCCTGATGTTCCTCTACGGGTGCTTGAGATCGAGCAGGAGATTCATGCTGTCAGCAAAGATTATAATAATGTCCATATCATAGAGCCGGTTGGCGGCGGCTCCGCGGCGCATCTGATTGTCTATGGTCGGTATGCGATCGATGCTGACCTGCCCAAACGCTACAAGGTGGAATTCTCCCGCGTCGGGCTCATCAGTCCGGGCGGCCTCACCGACGATGCGTTGCGGCAGGCATTCGGGTTCGATGCCAATCAACCACTCACCGCCAGCTTCAAACCCCCGACCCTGCATTCCGACGTCATATTCTGTGACGCAGATCTGCGCATAAATTTTGGCTCGATGGGCGGCGTGTATGTCATGTCGCGCCTGCACCATAGCGGCCATTCGGTGGCGTTCGATTGAGCAGTATCGACAATGGGAATAGCGCACCGTTAGATAATGATATGACGCATGACAAAGATCATCCCGGCCTCAAGCGTCGGACATTCATCGCCGGGAGCCTTATCCTGGCAACTGGCGGTGCGCGGGCGACGGGCACCGCTACAGTTGGGCGTGACGGCCAGCTGAAGCTCGCGGATGAACGCATCGTGCCGCTGCGTATTTGGAAGCCCTCCACCCCGCCGAAGTCACTGATCGCCTTCTCACACGGAGCAAACAGTCGACCCGACAAATATGACCGCCTGTTCGCACCCCTTGCCGCAGCCGGGCATCTCGTTGTCGCGCCGCTTCACGCCGATTCCCCCGATCATCCCGGCGGTGGCAAGATTGCGCGGGAGGATGGCATTCCGATGCGGCTCGCCGATATGCACGGCGTGATCGCCCAGTTTCAGAACGGGCTGCCGGGGATCGCGGCCGGTCATAGCTATGGCGCGCTGATCGCCCAGATGCTGGGCGGGGCTGGTGGACAGCCGGTCTCCGCCAAAATATCAGCAATCCTCGGCTGGTCGCCACCGGGTCCGTTTCCGCCGATGATCACGCTCGAGACTTGGCGGACTGTGGCGCGGCCCATGCTGGTTGTGACCGGTACCGCCGACAGCTTGCCGATCATGGCACCGACTTGGGAGGTGCACCGGCTCAGCTACGACGTCGCCCCCGGTCCCTCAGCCTTGTTCGTTGGCGAGGGCGTCGATCATTATTTCGGCAATATCATCTGTCGACCCGAGCGTACCGAGGTACCGCAAACCGCGCAATTCGAGGATGCGGTGGCAGTGTCACTGGCGTTCCTCAAACTTGCGTTGGCTGGCCACCGCAGTTTGGCCGCGCTGGCGCGCCCACGGCTGCCTGGCAAAAGCTGGGTCGAAGTCAAAGGATGAACAGCGCATGATCCGCCGCAGCTATGTCGATGGCACCTGGGGTCAGGTTCATGTCACTGAGGCCGGAACAGGCGCGGCGCTGCTGTTGCTCCACCAGTCACCGCTGTCGGGCGCAGCCTTCCTGCCAGCCCTACCCCATTTGGCTGATGCGGGATTCCGGGCCATCGCACTTGATATGCCGGGCTATGGCGCATCGGACGCGCCCCCGGGTCCTCAGGACATCGCGGCGCACGCCGATGCGCTGCTGCCGGTCATGGCGGAGTTGGGAATCGACCGCACCCATGTCCTTGGCCACCACACCGGTGCCTCGATTGCTGCGGCTTTTGCTGCGCAACACGGCAACCGAGTCGACCGGCTGATCCTGAATGGTGTACCGCTCCTGAGCGATGAGGAGCGGGCCTTTTTCGCCGGTTTTCGCTTCACACCTCTCCAATTGCAACCCGATGGATCGCACCTGCTCGATGCGTGGCAACAACGATTGAAGGCGACACCGGGGTGGACCGATTTGGAAGCGATGCACCGCCATGTCGTCACCATGCTGGCCAATCCGGACCGCTATTTCTGGGCGTTTGATGCGGTTTTCGCACAGGATATGGCGGCTGATCTGGCGCGGATCACGGTGCCGACCCTGGTGCTGACCAACAGTGGTGAGGACCTGTTCGCTGCCTCCAGCCGCGCCGCAGCGCTCCGTCCGGATTGGGCGTTCAAATCGCTGTCAGGAGGAACTCACGACATCGTTGATGAACAACCCGAAGCCTGGGCCGCAGCGGTTGTCGAGTTTCTTCGCCGGTAGCTTGCCCGGCAACGGTGCCGTTATTGCCGAGGTTGCGGGGTCAACTTTGCGCCCGGCAGGCCACCCAGGACAATGTTGATCAGCTTGCTATTGTCCCATTCCGGCACACGCGGCGGGGCATCTCCTGTGCGCAACACGATCAATTGCTGCGAGGGGACAATGTAGACGATCTGGTTGGAATTTCCGTCGAACATCACGACGTCGTTGCTGAGATAGGGCACCGAATGCAGTACCTTGGGGGCAGGTCGGGCGGAATTGGCGAAACCGCGCCGTTCGAT
>JAYVLC010000334.1:0-2318 GCA_043759675.1 Sphingosinicellaceae bacterium | reverse complement strand
TATGTCGTCGCCAAGCCGGCATTCACCGACCCGCGCAAGATTGCCCGCCTGCTTGCTGTTGTGACGGCGCTCGGGACGATTCCGTCATTTCTCGCTTATTGGACCCATGACCTGCAGTTTGCGCATCTGATGTGGTGGTTTTTCATTCCGACGATCTATTTTTACATTGGTCCGGCGATGGCGCTATGCCAGAATCTTGCGCCGCCGCGGATGCGGGCGATGTTCATCGCGGTTTCGCTGCTGCTGGCGAATGTTCTCAACCTGATCATCGCGCCTGGGCTTGTTGGCATGCTGAGCGACTGGTTTGCAGGGACACATGCTGCTGATGCGGCGTCGTTGCGGTTTGCGCAGCTCATTCTGGCACCGACCGGATTCTGGGCGGCCTGGCATTATTGGCGGGCCGAAAAATACATCATCGCGGATCAGAAAAGAGCAGTTGGTTATGTCTGAGAGCCCGCTGAAATCCTTTATAAACGGTCAGTGGGTCACTCCACTGACCTCGACGGCGACAGTCAACGCGATCAATCCTGCGACAGAGGAGGTGTGCGCGACGGTATTGCTTTGCGGGCAGGATGATGTTGACAGAGCGGTCATGGCGGCCCGGGCGGCCTTTGACGGCTATGCTGCGCTGTCGCTGGAGGCGCGCATCGTTCTGACCAAGAAGCTGATTGCGGTGTTTGAACGGCGCTATCTGGAAATGGTTCACGCCATTTCGACAGAGATGGGCGCACCCTATGATCTGTCGTTCAATTCGCAGGCCGAATGCGGACCGGGGCATCTGAAGGAAACCATCAAGGCGGCGCGGGACATGGAGTGGGAGCGCCCCATCGGCACCGGTGCCCTGCTGGTCCGGGAGCCGATCGGCGTCTGCGTTCTGATCACGCCGTGGAACTGGCCGATCAACCAACTCGCCGCAAAAATCGGACCCGCGCTGGTGGCAGGGTGCACCATGGTGCTGAAGCCGAGCGAGGTTGCGCCCTTGTCGGCCCAGCTATTTGCTGAATTCATTGACGAAGCAGGCTTCCCGCCGGGCGTGTTCAACATGGTTCATGGTAGCGGGCCAGCCATTGGCGACGCACTGACGAGCCACCCCGAAGTCGATATGATCTCCTTTACCGGTTCGACCCGGGCCGGGATACAGGTGGCGAAGTCGGCTGCCGATACCGTGAAGCGCGTGTCGCAGGAGCTTGGTGGTAAATCAGCCAATATCGTCTTTGCAGATGCCGACCTCGAAGCCGCTGTCGAACGTGGTGTTTTACATTGCTTTGAAAACGCGGGCCAATCGTGCAACGCGCCGACCCGGATGCTGGTCGCGGCGGCTGTCTATGATCAGGCTGTCGGTATTGCGGCGCGCGTTGCAGGTGAGGCCAAACTTGGTGACCCAATGGCGAAGGGGCCGCATTTCGGCCCGGTCGTCAGCAAGCTCCAGTTCGACAAGATTCAGCGCCTGATTCAGGTAGCTATCGACGAAGGGGCGCGACTGATCGCGGGTGGTACCGGCCGCGCCGACGGCTTCGATCGCGGCTATTATGTCAAGCCGACCGTGTTCGCAGGTGTCCACAACAAGATGACGATTGCGCAGGAGGAAGTGTTTGGGCCGGTGCTGGTGATGATCCCGTTCGTCGATGAAGCTGATGCGATCCAGATCGCCAATGATTCTCCCTACGGTCTGGCGGCCTATGTTCAGACTGGCGACCAGGACCGGGCGCGCCGCGTTGCCCGCCGGCTGCGGGCAGGGGGCGTGAGTATCAATGGCTCCGGCCAAGACTATGCGTCTCCGTTCGGCGGCTACAAACAATCCGGCAACGGGCGGGAATGGGGCGAGTGGGGCCTGCACGACTTTCTTGAAATCAAGGTCATCAACGGATTCGAAGCGTGAAGCTGACCGACATCCAGACCTTTGTCGTCGGCAACCCGCCGCCGCACTTTGGTGGGCGCTATTTTGTCTTCGTCAAACTGACCACCGACAGCGGCGTATCGGGGATTGGCGAGGCTTATTGTGTGCCGTTCGCGCCGCATCTGGTTGCCAGGATGATCGAAGATGTGTTCGGGCGCTATGTCGCCGGCAATGACCCGCACGATATCGAGACAATGTGGCGGCGGGTCTATTCCAGCGGCTTTACCCAGCACCCGGACCTGACCCTGATGGGTGTCCTGTCGGCGCTCGAGATGGCGTGTTGGGACATCGTCGGCAAGGAAGCCAACAAACCAGTCTACAAGCTACTCGGTGGACAAGTGCACGAGCGGCTGCGCGCCTATACCTATATTTACCCGCGCCCCGGTGATCAGGCGGATGTCTATCATGATCCCGATCTCGC
>JAYVLC010000333.1:0-5272 GCA_043759675.1 Sphingosinicellaceae bacterium | reverse complement strand
CCCCAGCTCTCGGCGCGGGCCCGCGTCACGCGTCCCGCAGCTCCAGCGCCCGCGCATACACGTGCTTGCGGGGCAGGCTGAGCGCCGCCGCCACCTCGGCAACCGCAGACTTCAGCGGTTGGGTGGCCATCGCCGACAGAAGCGCGGTTTCGAGGTCAACCGCGCTGGCCGGTGCAGGATCGCCTGGCGGACCGACGATGATGACGATCTCGCCTTTGGGGTCGGGCGCATCCGCATAGCGCGCCGCGAGGCTGGCCAGACTCCCGTCGATGGTTTCCTCAAATCGCTTGGTGATCTCGCGCGCCACCGCCGCGGGCCGGTCACCGAGCCCCGCTGCCAGCGCCGCCAGCGAATCAGCCATCCGGTGGCCCGACTCATAAAACACCAGTGTCGCGCGAATCCCGGCCAGTTCGGCGATCGCGTCGGTGCGGGCCTTGGCCTTTGATGGCAGAAACCCGGCGAACAAAAACCGGTCGGTGGGCAGGCCCGCCAGCGTCAGGGCGGCAACCGCAGCGCAAGGCCCCGGAAGCGTCGTGACGGTCAAACCGGCTGCCCGTGCATCGCGCACCAGTTTGTAGCCGGGATCGGAGATCAAGGGGGTCCCCGCATCGGAGACGAGCGCCACAGCTTCCCCTGCCATTCGGGCGAGCAGGCGCGGCCGCACACCATCGGCAATGTGGTCATGATAGGGGGTCATCGGGGCCGTCGCTCCGGCATGACGCATCACCTTTGCAGTGACACGGGTATCTTCACATGCGACCAACACGACCCGCCGCAGGACATCGGCGGCGCGCGCCGTCAGGTCACCGAGATTGCCGATAGGCGTTGCGACAATGTACAGGCCGGGGGGCAGCGGATCTGGAGACGACATTTGAACATCATGGGACCAAGCGTCCGCACTGCGCAACGCTGGATGACGGGATTGGTGCTCGGCATCGCGATCCTTGGTCTGTCGGCCTGCGCCGCGCCCAGACGCCCCGCACCAAAGATTGAAGCAGCGCCGCTGCCGGTTGTCGTCGTCCCGCCGCCGGTGGCACCGACCGCCCCGGCCCAA
The DNA here is from genome assembly GCA_043759675.1 of Sphingosinicellaceae bacterium. Classification (GTDB taxonomy): domain Bacteria; phylum Pseudomonadota; class Alphaproteobacteria; order Sphingomonadales; family Sphingomonadaceae; genus JADCGM01. The sequence goes on along the minus strand of JAYVLC010000333.1, from coordinate 4,218 downwards.
CATAAAGTTGCACTGCTGGTCCCGATGACGGGAGAAAATGCGGCTGTCGGCCAGTCGATTGCCAACGCTGCCAACATGGCCCTGCTGGATTCGGGGAATGCGAACGTCAAGCTGACGATCTACGATACAGCGCCAGGGGCAGCGCAGGCAGCAAGCCGGGCGCTGAGCGACGGCGCGAGCGTCTTCCTCGGGCCGCTGCTTGCACCCGACGTGCGGGTTGCAGCCCCTCTGGCTGCGGCGCGCGGCGTCGCGGTGATCAGTTTCTCGAACGACGCCACCCTTGCGCCGGGCGCCTATGTGATGGGATTCCAGCCCGGCGAATCAATCGCGCGCGTCGTGGCCTTTGCCCGCTCGAAGGGTGTGGAGCGATTCGCAGCGCTGATTCCGGGCGGGGCCTACGGCCAGCGGGCATCGACAGCCTTTGTGAAATCCGTGCAGGCATCGGGCGGCAAGGTCACCGCAATCGAGACGTTTGTGCGCGACCGCAAAAAGCTGCTCGTCTCGGTTCGGCGGATCACCGACTATGAAACGCGCGTTGCCAAAACCGCGCAGGCCGGCATGGTCCGGCAGGACGGCACCATCGCACCGGTCGCCAATCGCCTGGCACCCGTCGCGTTTCAGGCTTTGCTGGTCGCCGACTCGGGCAACGTCGCATCAGCGTTCCTGCCTGCGCTGGCGCAATATGGGGTCAGCAACGCCAACGTCCGGCTGCTCGGGCCCGAACTCTGGAACAGCGAGCCCGGCATCGCGCGCGTCCCGGGCCTGAAAGGGGCTTGGTTTGCCAGTGTCCCCGACGGCCGCTTTGCGCAATTGTCGGCGCGCTATCGCGCCCGCTTCGGTGGAGAACCCAGCCGCCTTGCCAGCCTTGGCTATGACGCGGTGTTGCTGGTTAACAGCGTCGGAACCCGCTGGGCGCTCGGCCAGCCCTTCCCGCGCCGGGCGCTGGATGACGAGGACGGCTTTGCCGGTATCGACGGTATTTTCCGCTTCCGCAGCGGCGTCGCCGAACGCGGACTGGAAGTGCAGCAGATCGGCCCGACTGGGTTTATGACAGTGGCCGCTGCCCCAAAGGCGTTTCGCTAGAGTCTGTTTCAGCGCGATTGAATCACAGGTCCCCGCTCATCCTGAGCGAAGTCGAAGGACGCACCCAAGCCGACACGGCGTCCTTCGACTTCGCTCAGGACGAGCGGGCTCGGTGGGCGTTTCCATTCAGCTGAAACCGACTCTGGCACTTCAGCTGTGGCTCAGCCGGATTGTTGGGAAATTTTGCGCCATAAATTCGGAAAATTTCCCAAATTTGGACGCCATCGTATCTGTCACCCCCCATACTAACCAAGACATTTCAACTGCTTGGTAACTTTCAGCCAGCTTGGCACGCCCTTTGCGATGCTGTCGGCATGGAGCGGATCACCCGCTCAACATCGCAAAGGAAACCAAGCCATGTTCTCGACCTACAGCTTCAGCCGCAACATCGTTGCTGCCTTTGGTTCATTCGTCGTCGCCGCCACCTGCCTGCTGGCAGCAACGGCCCCTGCAATGACCAACCTCGTCGCCTGAGCCCGGCCAGACCGCTCCAAAGGACCACGCCATGACCAATCGTGCCAAATTCCAGCTCGACAAGAGCGCCGCCAAAATCTCTGGCGTCTGCGCCGGGATCGCCAACTATACTGGCGTCGATGTCCTCTGGGTCCGGGTTGCCGCCGTCATGGCGACACTGCTCGGATCAGGCCTCCCGATCATCGGATATTTCGTGATCGCGTTTCTCGCCCAGGCCGATTCGAGCAACCTCGCCGACTAAGACAGCGTGATCGCTCGCCCTAACTCCGCTCAATCCGGACAGCAGCCTCATCGAGGATGGCGGCGATGGCGGCGGCGGTCTCGCGCGACACTCCAGCTTGCGATAGCCGCATCCGGAGCGCTGTAACGACATTGCTCATGGCCCGCACCACCGGCGGCCAGCTGCCCCGCGACGCCGTTGATCCCGCTTCGTCCATACGCCGGAACAGCGCATCCACCGCGGCGGCGTTTTCCGTCAAATGCGCTTCACCCTCGGCCGTGATGGTGTGCAGCTTCTTGCCGCCGCCGGCATCGGTCACAGTGACGAGGCCCATTTCCTCAAGGAGGGTCAGCGTCGGATAGATAACGCCCGGCGACGGGGCGTAGGCACCGCTCAGCCGATCCTCGATATCCTTGATCAGGTCATAGCCGTGCCGCGGCTTCTCCGCGATCAGCTTCAGAACGACGAGGCGCAGGTCGCCATGCTCGAAAAAGCGTTGCGCGCGCCGTCCACGCCCTTCGACTCCGAAGCTGACGCCGAATCCTTCGCCAAATCCCTGCCCAAACCGGTGGCCGCGGCGGTGATGATGTCCAAACATGAGTGATCCCTGACTTGTTTTGATGCTCTAAGATATATCTGATTAAAAATTATTCAAGATATATCTTAAAGCATCAAAGGACGCTCAGCGCAGCAGTTTTGGAAGGATGGCGTTGAGGACAGGAAGCCCCATGCTGGTGACGCGCAACGCGCCAGCTGACGCGACGACCAGGCCGAGGCCGGTCAGCTCCGCCAGCGCGGCTGGGTCAATCATTTGCGCCAGGGTGGTACCGGTGCGTCGCTCAAACCCGGCGCGGTCAATCCCGGCAGTCAGGCGCAAGCCCATCAGCAGCGCCTCGCGAGCCCGGGTTTCAAGGTCGAGCAGGGTTTCACTATCGATGCCATGCCGTTCGCGCCCCACCGCCCCCAGCCAGCCCTCGGGTTTCATGGCGCGGATCGTTGCTGCCCCGGCACGCCGCCCATGTGCGCCCGGGCCGACCCCGACGTAATCACCATAGGTCCAGTAGCTGAGGTTGTGCGCGCTTTCGGCACCGGGCCGGGCATGGTTGGAAATTTCATAGGCGGGAAGGCCGGCGGCCGCCGTCATCGCCTGCGTCATCTCCCACAAGTCAGCGGCAAGGTCTTCGCCGGGGATGATCAGGTCGCCTGCTGCATGGCGGGCGGCAAAGCGGGTCCTGGGCTCGATGGTCAGTTGATACAGCGACAAATGTTCCGTCCCGAACGTCAGGGCGCGCGCCAGTTCGGCCTCCCAGCCACCAAGCGTCTGGTCCTCGCGGGCATAGATCAGATCAAAGCTGACACGGTCAAAATTACGCTGCGCAACCTCAAGCGCCGCCAGCCCCATCGCCAGATCATGCGGCCTGCCGAGCTGCTTCAGCGCTGCGTCGTCCAGCGCCTGCAGCCCGAGCGACACCCGGTTGACCCCGGCGGCAGCGAAACCTGCAAAGCGCGCGGCCTCAACGCTCGACGGATTGGCCTCCAAGGTGATTTCAAGACCGGCCTGGGTCGGCCAAAGCCGCGCGACCGCGTCGATGACAGCACCTGTCGTCGCCGGGTCCATCAGCGACGGCGTACCGCCGCCAAAGAAGATGCTGGTGACGATATGATCGGGGGTGACCTCGGCTTCGTGCGCGAGATCAGCGAGCAGCGCGTCGCGCCAGCCCGACTCGTCAATCCTGGCGCGAACATGACTGTTGAAGTCACAATAGGGGCATTTGGTGACGCAGAACGGCCAGTGGACATAGACAGCGAGCGGGGTCTGTTCCACCTCAGAAACTGGCTGCAACCAGCTTGGCAAAGGCCACAGCCCGGTGACTGATGGCGTGTTTGGCCGCCGGGTCCATCTCGCCGAAGGTCTGGTCCTGGCCGGTTGGCATGAACACCGGGTCATAGCCAAACCCCCGGTCACCGCGCGGCGGCCAGACCAAGGACCCGGCGACGCGGCCTTCAAACACCGCAGACTGCCCGTCGGGCCAGGCTAGTGCGAGTGTGCAGACAAACGCGGCATCGCGCACCGCGTCGGCGGGTAGCGCCGCTTCGACCTTGTGCATCGCCATCATCCAGTCACGGCTGCCATCGGGCCGCTCCGCCCAGTTTGCCGTATACACCCCCGGCTGCCCGCCCAACGCCGCGACTTCTAGCCCGCTGTCATCGCTGAGTGCGACAATCCCCGAGGCCTGCGACGCGGCATGGGCTTTCAGCAGCGCGTTGCCCGCAAAATTATCCTCGGTCTCGTCGGGTTCGGGCAAGCCAAGATCGCCCGCCGCAACAGGCTCCAGGCCATAGCGCCCGAGCAACGCCGCGATTTCGAGCACCTTTCCGGCATTGTGTGTCGCCAGCACGATCTGGCCGGGGCGAAGCCTGCGGCTCACCGCCCGACCGCC
>JAYVLC010000332.1:0-1988 GCA_043759675.1 Sphingosinicellaceae bacterium | reverse complement strand
GTCGAACGTGTCTCCCCCGGTGTGCGCGTCGATCGTCCTTGTCCGCGAAGATCGACCGCAAACACCTGAAAACTTTCGGCGAGCAGCGGCATGACCGCTTCGTAGCCCCACCACGATCCGGTCTGTGCGGGGATCTACATCAACGCGGGCTTGGGCGGGCCACCCGCCGTAGCGCATTGCATCGCCACCTCACTGAGGTCGCAGGTCTGTTCAGGGTAGGCTGGCCGGACATAGGTTTCGGCCGGATTGTCCGGACCATAACGAATTTTCATCTGCCGCCGTCCCTCACCGGATCGCCACGGGGTTGACGACGGCCTGGACCGTGCCCTGAAAGCGCGGCTGGCCGAGCACGAACAGAAACTCGGTTGCGCCGTCCTTGGCCAGATCGGCGGTGTTGACGTTTTCCAGAATATGGACGCCGTGCTTGGTCAGCAGAGTCTGGTGAACCACGAACGGACGGGCCGGATCTTCCGAGGGCAGCGCCTCAAGCGCGGCGGTATCGGCCCCGATCATCGCCACGCCCAGCGAGGCGAGATAGTTCGCGCCATTCTCTCCAAGTCCGGGCTGGACCGCGATGAACTGCTTGGGATCGGTCTTGGCCATCGTCATCCATCCGGTGTGGAACAGCACGACGTCGCCCTTGCCGATCTTCACCCCCGCCGCCTTGGCCGCCCCATCGATTTCGGCGCGGTTGAACGCGGTGCCGGGTTTGAGTTGGGCGAGCTTGTAGTGCTTGGTCATATCCAGCAGCACGCCCCGCGTCGCGGTGGGCAGGATGTTCTCGGTCCCGAACTTCGTCACGCCATCGGGCTTGTAGAAATCGCGCGCATGGACGCCGTTGTAGTGGCGGCGGTCGATGCCCATGTGACCGAACCCGTCGAGCTGGGTGCCGATGCCGACGAAGGTCATCAGCACATCGTCGTGCCCGGTGACCTTGTTGTCCCCGATCGGCGCGCCGCCGCCGTCGTCGATTCCCATGACCGCAACCGAATAGGACCGCCCCGGCCAGACCGGAGTGTCCGGCCCGGTGACGATGCCCAGCGCATAGACCTTGCCGGTTTTGACCAGCTTCGCCGCCGCCACCGCGCCTTCGGGCGAGAGGTTGTTCATCGCGCCGGCAGTGTCCTGCGCGCCGTATTTTGAGGGATACCACGCCTCTTCGGCCATGGCGGGCGCGGCCAGCGCGATCAGGGCGAGGGCACAGGTCAAGATACGCATGGTCGTTTCTCCGGTTCAGGCACCTAGCGGCGTCTATTGATCGATCAATGGCGAATGCTGCGATCGTCTTCGATGAAGTTGAGCTGCTCGAGGGTCATGCAAGCTCCTCGTTCGGCGCTTCGAGCAAGGCGCGGAGGTGTTGCCGCTGTGCGCCGCATCGTCGGCGCCGAGACTGGCCGGCTTCTGGGTGTCACGAATGAGAGCGTCAATGAACGCGCGGTAATCGGTGCTGAACGACATTGGGTTAGCGGACCACCAGGCCCGCAGGCCTGGATTAGTGAAGGCCCATTTCAGCGTATTGAGCTCGGCCTGATACAATTGTTCCTCCATCGTGCCGGTCTTGTATTGATAGTAGAGCGTCTCAAAAATTCGCATATTGGCGAGCGCAAAGTAGCTGAACGAAATGGCTTCATCTTCGTCGAGATTTTCAAGCCCCGCCCTGCCGCGTCGCCAGATGCGGGCAGCGTTCTGATCAGTGATAAGCAGGGCATTGAGCGCATTGAAACTGTCGGTGACCGCATGATGCGACGTGGCTTTCAGCGCCCGGGTGTTCTGGCGGATTTGAAAGCCGACAAAGATCAGCGACGCGAACACTGCAATCGTCTGGCCGATGTCGAAAATGCCATCGAAAGTCATGCCTGAGCCCGCGAAGCTGCCGCTTCCCGCAATCGCTCGGATATGGCGCGCGTTTCAGCCGGTGGCGGAGACGCCTCCACGAAGGCCTGGAATTCATGCGCAAACAGGTCTTTGCGAACCAGCCACCAAATTCC
>JAYVLC010000331.1:0-2609 GCA_043759675.1 Sphingosinicellaceae bacterium | reverse complement strand
TCGGTGCATGACCATCTGGTCATCGGTGCCAACGGCCACGCCAGTTTCAAGGCGCTGGGTTATCTGGCAGAGGGCTGACTCAGGCTCCGTTCAGGTGCTAGGGTGATATCTGCTGGCGGAGTTCAGCGCTCCGGGGAGATCATCGATGCGTCCACTGTTGTTCATGGCTTTGCTGGCGTCGGCGCTTCCGGTCACTGCGCAGATCGGTGCCCCCGCGAGCAAGCCAACCGCCTATGAAACCTATCGGAGCCGGACCGTCACGGTATTCGGCAATGACGTTTGCCCGAAACCAACCGACCCGGACGAAATTGTCGTCTGCGCCCGCCGCCCTGAGGAGGAACGTTACCGGTTGAAACAACTCACCGATGATCCCGGTGCGCGCCTTGAACAGGGCGGTGCGGATCGCACGCTTGGCGCAATGGACGTCGGGAACGCCGGTGGGCCGGGATCATGCAGCACCGTTGGCCCGAGCGGTACGGCAGGCTGTTCAGCCAAATTCATCGCGCGCGAAAAGAAGATCCGCAAACGCGAAGAAGCCATCATCGATGAGCAGCCGCCGGAGCGGTAGCTTAGGCGGCGACCGACAGCACGACGCCTTCGTCGGCGCGGCCTTTGCCATCGAGGATCGCGTGATAGTGCCTCTCGACGGCCGCTGTGCCGCGGTCCTCGACGATCCGCAGCCAGGGTGTGGTCGAGGCCATGAAGGTACGCCAGCCGGCCTCAAGCCTTGCCCCGAAACCGGCCGGGCCCCAGGCTTCCATCCGCTTCACAGCCTCGGTCGGGGCAAAGAACAGGGCGGGGCGCGGGCCCGGCAGGGCGGCGGGTGCGGCGGCTGAATCCCAGTGCGTGTCGCCGATGACCATCGAGGCGACCAGCGCGTCGCCGAACCGGGCGTGTACCGCGCTGCGCACCGTGTCGGACCCGGCAAAATCCACAAACAGCGGGCGGGCGGCGGACAAGCCGACAATCTGGTCATAGGTTGCGACCTGATCATAATAGCCGGTCGATTCAACAAAGGCCCGGTTTGATGCCGAGGTCAGCCCGATCACTTTCGGGCGACCGCTGCCGCGCGCCTTCAGGGCCTGGGCCAGCCCAAGCGCGGTCTTTGAGGAGGCGCTTGACAGGATCGCGGCATCGGCATCTGCGGCCTCCTCCCCAATCCACGCATCGATCAGGAATGAGGTGGTGTAGAGGGGGCGGAAAATCGAATAGGCGCGCTCGTCGCCAAAATCGCTGTCGGCGACAAGTTGATAGTTGTTGTAGATCGCGGCCAGATGTTGGCGGTGGGCTGCCGCATCGACAAAGCCGCGCCGCGTGACCTTGGTAGGCTCCAGCACCGCATGGCTGGCGAGCGGCCAATAGCCATAGACCCGGTCACCAACCGCGAGCCCGTCAATCCCGGCGGCATCGACGACATGCGCAAACCCCCAGACCGGCACGATGCCCCAGCCGTCGGGCGCGGGATAGAAGCCCCAATAGCCCATATCCTCACCGTGCGCGGCATAGGTGATGTTGTTGGCTGTGAGGGCAAACTGCTCGACCAGCAACAGCGCTTGCCCGGTTGTCAGTGTGACATCACGGGTCGCGATTCTGCTGGTATGCAGGTCAGCGCGCGAGACATGCAGTTCGGTGATCGTTATGGTCATTCTAGGCTCCCGGAACATGCGATGGCGTCAATCTGACGGTCGGCTGGCACGGTGTCCACTGGTGGAAATGCGGTCCCGACACTTTCGAGTTGCGCTCGAAATAAAAGTGCGTATCATCGCTCCGTACTTGATCCGAGTCTGGAGACTGCCGTGAACGCGCCGCTTGATCACAAGACCCTCGTCCCGACTGAAACATGGCGTGATCGCTACCGGAAATTACCGGAGGCGGGCTATGCCGGACTGGCGCATCTGCCGGGTCTGCCCAAGAATGCATTTCCGCTGTGGACGACGATCAAATTCCTTAAGGACCCGCTGAACTTCGTTCGCGACCGGGTCGCCGAATTTGGCCGGGTCTACCGGGTCAACAACTTTGGTGGCTGGAATGTCGCGATGGTTGGCCCGGACGCGAACGAGCTGGTGCTCATGAACCGCGATAATTTATTCTCCTCGGAACAGGGCTGGAACCCGGTGCTGGAATATCTGTTCCCGCGCGGCCTGATGCTGATGGACGGTGACCAGCACCGGACCCACCGGAAAACGCTTGGTGTCGCCTTCAAGCCGGCGCCGATGAAACATTATCTCACCGAGCTGTCGGACGGCATCGCGCGCGGCGTGACGGCATGGCCGGAGCAGATGAAATTCTACCCGGCGATCAAGGAGTTGACGCTTGATCTGGCCGCAACCTCGTTTCTGGGGATTGAATGGGGGCCGGAAGCCAAGAAGATCAACCGGGCGTTCGTCGATATGGTGCAGGCTGCGGTTGGTATTGTGCGGGTGCCTATTCCGGGCTCGCTGATGTTCAAGGGCTGGCTCGGCCGCCGCTATATGTCGGCGTTTTTCCAGCGCGAAATTCCCAAGCGCCGCGGGGCTGCGGGCGATGATTTCTTCACCCAGTTCTGCAATGCGACTGACGACGATGGCCAGCAGCTGACCGATCAGGAGGTGATCGATCACATGAACTTC
>JAYVLC010000330.1:0-19429 GCA_043759675.1 Sphingosinicellaceae bacterium | reverse complement strand
GATCTTCCCGATGAAGCCGCCGCGCTTTGCCTCCTTCTGGATGGAAAACACCCTGCTGCCGCTCGACATCATCTTCATCGCGCCCGACGGCAAGGTGCTCAATATCGTGCAGGGCGAACCGAAATCGCGGACGCCGCTGTATTCGAGTGGCCCAGCCGCGGCGGTGCTCGAACTCAACGCCGGAGAGTCAGCCCGGATCGGGCTTGAGCCGGGGGATGTAGTCGAGGGCGGGTTTTAGACTTTCTTCCCCCTCTCCCTCGAGGGGAGAGGTCGACTCAGCAAAGCTGAGCGGGTGAGGGTGAATTGCTGGTTTCGGGCTGCCACCCCCGCCAAGTGGCGAGTCGTCCTGTCGCGTGAATCACGATGTTGGCTTTTTGATTTGCGTTACAGCCAAATAAGTTGCTGATTATCATCAGGAATTTCTTTGCGTTCAGAAGGCCATCTCGGTGCCGAAATCGTACCTGATTTCCGCAAACCATTCACCTGGCGGCCAAGCCAAGATCGGGTGACAGAGAATTCTTCTAGGATTGGAGGCCATAAGTCTCGCCAAGTTACCCCTAACGCACCGGCGGTTTTGAGCCGCTCAACAAGGCGACCGGGCGCCTGTTCTTGACTGCGCATTATGAGCTGTGAACTTCGGTCATTGGGAACTGCGTCTGCTCCGTCGGCGAACAAATCACCGGCAAGAGAACTTTCAACCCTCTTTTTGGCCTTTGACACCGAGCGCGCAATCGCTTGCGCCTTAAGCGCACTCGCTTCGCCATCTCGAAACACCATCAACCCATCCGGGTGTCGGGAAAGAAAGATGAGCTTGTACAGCGTGCGATCATGATGCACCTTGTCTACCGAAATAACCGGCGCATAGGTATATTTTCCAGTCACCTGTAATGCTTTAGCAGCCAAACCTTCCAATTTTTTTTCCCGTTCAATCCCAGACAATCCTTCGACAGATGATCTCCAATCTGTGCTAGCAATCCCGGAGAGCCAAGTCTCCAGCGCAGGAATCAGATCTGTCCCGGCGAACCGATTGGCAAAATCGAACATGAAATTGACCAGTGCTTCAGCTCTTTCACGCCTAAGCAACGGCATTAACGCTCCAATGGTTGGGAAGCCCTTTGGGTCGATCAGGGTATAGGAAAATGCGGTTTGCGGGATGGAGGCTGCGATCGTTGCTGCATGGTCTTCCATCATGCCATTCAGTGCCGTCACCTCAATTTCTGGAAAACGAGTGACTGCTTGCTGCAATTCAGCAAACGAACTCGCATCTCTTTCCACAAGGAAAGCCCGCATCCGAACATCACGGCCCCTGCTCAAATAAAGTGCCCGCTGCGCCGTCATGTGCTTGAGTGCGATTCCAAACGATGTATCGTCAAAGGTTTCGCCTGCAGCCGATTTCCAAGGACCTGCAAAGCCATCGACATATACAAACTCATGATAACGCGAGCACACTTTACCTATGAGCGCAGGCAGATACTTATCGAGGAAGGTGTGTTTGACGAACGCCTGTTCCCGTCCGGCATAATGTGCGAAATCGATGGCCATTATCCGATTGCGACCTTCTTAGCCGGAAACTCGTTCCATTCCCGCCCATCGAGATCACGACCACCGCTTTTTGGTCTTATGCCGCCCCATTGTTTGAAGAAGAACGAGACGCGCTGACTTGCGCACTGATCACGGATTTGCCGCGCCCAATCAATGTTAAGAATACGTGCACCCGGGCCGCTCTCGCCTCCAGCGATTACCCAATGGATACCGGTCAGATCGACCTCGCCGACCGGTCCGATCAATGGCTCGACCGAGAGAAAACGGACAGCGGCCGGAGCTGAACGAAGATGTGCTATGCGCGCAGCGCCCTTGGCATCTTCGACCGAAACACCAAGCCAGATATGCTCTGGCGGCGCGCGATCCTGATATCGCTCAACAAGATAGTCGCGCATTCGGGAGCTGCGTTTGGTGAGTAACTGAAATATATGCCAATCCGCAGCCTCCATGGTAGCAAATACGGCATCAACGAACGATCTTGGCACACCTTTGTGGAAAAGATCACTCATCGAATTAACGAAGATCATCCGACTTCGCTTCCAGAGGAGCGGCTGATTCACTCGATCAGGTCTAAGCGTAAGATCAAATCCATTTTCAAAGGGATGTCCTAGGATTCCACGCCACCGTTCTGCGAAACGCTCAGCATAGCAATTGTCGCAGCCTGTGGTGATTTTGGTGCAGCCCGTAACGGGATTCCAAGTGGCATCAGTCCATTCAATTGCGCTTCCGTCCGCCATGTCAATCTCCAGAACATAATATGAACATAGAAGCGACCTGATCGTTCTGCAATCAAGATTTCGTCCGCCTCGCCTGCAGGAATCACAGTGTGTCATCGGTGGCAAGAGAATGTTGGCTACCACCCTCACCCGCTCAGCTTTGCTGAGTCGACCTCTCCCCTCGAGGGAGCGGGGCAGGGGTGTTACTGGCGTGAACCCAACCCCCACGTTAAAGCCCCCCCATGACTCCGCCCCGTTTTGCCTTTGATATCCACGCCACTGACGGGGCTGCACGCACCGGCGTGATCCGGATGCGGCGGGGGGAGATACGGACGCCGGCGTTCATGCCGGTGGGGACGGCGGGCACGGTCAAGGCGATGCGGCCCGCCGAGGTGCGGGCCAGCGGTGCGGATATCATTCTGGGGAATACCTATCACCTGATGCTGCGGCCCGGCGATGAACGGGTCGAGCGGCTGGGGGGCTTACACCACTTCATGGGCTGGGAACGGCCGATCCTGACCGATTCGGGCGGCTATCAGGTGATGTCGCTGAGCGAGCTGACCAAAAAAAGCGAGGAGGGGGTCGCCTTTGCCTCACACCTCGATGGCTCGCGGCATTTGCTGACACCCGAACGATCAATGGAGATCCAGCGGCGGCTGGGGTCGGACATTGTGATGGCGTTTGACGAATGCACCCCGTTCCCGGCAACGCGCGACGCAGCGGCGGCGTCGATGGAGCGGTCGATGCGCTGGGCAAAGCGATCACGCGACGGGTTCGACAGCGGCACCGCGCATGCCGAACGGTCGGCATTGTTCGGCATCCAGCAGGGATCAATGGCCGAGGATTTGCGCCGGGTGTCGGCGGACAAGCTGATCGACATAGGCTTTGACGGCTATGCGGTTGGCGGGCTGGCGGTGGGCGAGGGGCAGGCGGCGATGTTTGCCGTGCTTGATTTTGCGCCCGCGATGCTGCCCGCCGACAAGCCGCGCTACCTGATGGGGGTCGGCAAGCCCGATGATATCGTCGGGGCGGTGCAGCGCGGCATCGATATGTTCGACTGCGTGCTGCCGACGCGGTCGGGGCGGAACGGGCAGGCGTTCACCCATGACGGCCCGGTCAATATCAAGAATGCCCGCCACAAGGATGATGCCGCGCCGCTTGATGCGGACTGCGCTTGTCCGGTGTGCGCGCAGTGGAGTCGGGCCTATCTGCACCATCTGATCAAGTCGGAGGAAATCCTCGGCGCGATGCTGATGACCGAGCATAATATCTGGTTTTACCAACAGCTGATGGCGGGGCTTCGTGCGGCGATTGCGCAAGGGCGGCTGGTCGGGTTCGCGCGCGACTGGGTGACGCGGTACCGCGCAACTCGACACGTCGGCGATGATCGCGCATAGCCTTGGCGCATGGCGACGGGTGAAGTGCGGTGGTTCAATCGGAAAAAGGGGTTCGGGTTCATCTCGCCCGATACCGGCCCGTGCGATGTGTTCGTGCATATTTCGGCGATCCAGCGATCCGGCATCGAGTATCTGGATGAGGGGCAGCGGGTCGAGTTTGAATTGACGCAGACCGCTGATGGGCGATTGTCCGCCCTGGGGCTGCGATTGGTCGAACGGGTCGGCGGATGAGTGACACTGATTTCGCCAGCCTGCTGTGTTCCCGGCTGTGTCATGACCTCGTCGGGCCGGTTGGCGCGCTGTATAACGGGGTCGAGCTGCTGGCCGATGAGACTGACCCGGCCATGCAGGCGCGCTGCCTCGAATTGCTGGCTGAAAGTGCGCGACAGACGGCCAACAAGCTGAAATTCTTCCGGCTGGCCTTTGGCGCGGCTGGTGGCTTTGGCGATGCGGTCGACACGCGGGAGGCGCAGTCGGCGCTCGAGGGGATGTTCGCAGATCGGCGGGTGGCAATTGAATGGCAGGTATCGCCCGGTGCTTTGCCGAAAAGCGCGGTGAAGCTGCTGCTTAATCTGGCGATGACGGCGGGTGATGCGCTGCTGCGGGGCGGCACGCTGCATGTTGCGGCCGAACATGGCGATGGCGGCGTTGAATTGGTGGTGCGGGCCGAGGGGCCACGGCTGCTGCTCGATGCCGAATTGCAGGCTGCGATGGAAGGCCGGACGCCGCTTGCGGGCCTGTCACCGCGTGGTGCCGCTGCGTTTCTGGTGCGCTGTCTGGCCGATGACGCTGGCGCGACGGTTGATGTTCGTCAGCCGGGCGACGGCATATTGGTGTTGGGCGTCATGCTCCCGGTGGCGGTCTGAAAGCTGAACGGCGGCTGCCGCGCCGGTTCATCGCCCATACAAGTCGACTCGCCGATAAATGGCGTCAGATCGAACAGGGAGTTTGAGCCATGCGCCGTCTGACACGAATCATTTTGGGAACCGCCGCCGCCGCCACGATGGCTGTTGGCATGGCTGCGCCTGCCGCCGCGCGCGACCACGGCCAATATTATGGCCATCGCCACGGCAGCGGCTTCGGCAATTTTCTTGCGGGCGCTTTGGTGGTCGGAACGATTGCAGCGATTGCATCCTCGTCGAGCAAGCGTGATCGCGGCTATGAGCGGAGCGACCTTCCGCCCCCGCCACAGGGATTTGGTTATGTCGAACGCGATGACAATGGCCTCAATGCCTGCGCGATGACCGCCGAGCGCGAGGCGCAGCGCTACACCCGCGACAACGCCCGGGTCGTTGAAATTCGGGCCGTCGACAACAGTGGAAACAATACACGCTTCACCGGCCGGGTTGAAGTTGCCGACGACGGCTATAGCGGCGGTCGCCCGGGGTATGACGGCGTGCGCCGCGAGACCGCCCGCTTTACGTGCACCGCCGAATATGGCCGGGTCAGCGGGTTCATCTTTGATGACGGCTTTGGTTTCGCCAGCCGCTGATCAGTTTCCCAAGCCTGACATTGGCGTGCGGTTCACTGGACCGCACGCCATTTTTTTGTCAGAGGGGCGCATGTCAGTCACTCCCAGCGAATCCGTCCTGATCCTCGACTTCGGAAGTCAGGTCACCCAGCTCATTGCCCGCCGGGTCCGCGAGGCCGGTGTCTATTGCGAGATTGTGCCGTTCAGCAGCGGCGAGGCCGCGCTGGCCCGCATGAACCCGAAGGCGGTGATCCTGTCGGGCGGGCCGGCCTCGGTTGGCGAGGTCGGCAGCCCGCGTGCACCGCAGGCCATCCTCGACAGTGGGGTGCCGATCCTTGCGATCTGTTACGGCCAGCAGACGCTTTGCACCCAGCTCGGCGGCATCGTCGAAGGTGGCCATGCCGCCGAATTTGGCCGAGCCGATGTGGAAATCCTGAAATCCAGCCCGTTGTTCGAGGGCGTCTGGGAAATTGGTGGGCGCTATCCGGTTTGGATGAGCCACGGCGACCGGGTGACCGAGGCACCGGCTGGCTTTGAGGTCATCGGCACTTCGCCCGGCGCGCCGTTCGCAATTCTCGCCGATGAGGCGCGCCGCTATTACACCACGATGTTCCATCCCGAAGTGGTCCACACGCCCGATGGCAGCAAACTGATCCGTAACTTTGTGCTCGGTGTGGCGGGATGCAAGGCCGACTGGTCGATGGCCGGGTTCCGCGATGCCAAGATTGCCGAAATCCGTCAGCAGGTCGGTAAGGGCCGGGTGATCTGCGGCCTGTCCGGCGGGGTTGATTCAGCCGTTGCCGCGGTGCTGATCCACGAAGCCATCGGGGAGCAGCTGACCTGCGTGTTCGTCGACCACGGCCTGATGCGGCACGGCGAGGCCGACGAGGTGGTGACGCTGTTCCGCGACAGCTACAATATCCCGCTGGTGCATGTGGAGGCGAGCGCGCTGTTCCTGGGTGGGCTGGCCGGCGTCACCGACCCCGAGGCCAAGCGCAAGTTCATCGGCGGGGCGTTCATCGAATTGTTCGAGGCCGAAGCAAAGAAGATTGGCGGCGCGGATTTCCTTGCGCAGGGGACGCTGTACCCCGACGTGATCGAGAGCGTGTCCTTCACGGGCGGGCCGTCAGTGACGATCAAGAGTCACCACAATGTCGGCGGCCTGCCCGAACGGATGAACATGCAGTTGGTCGAACCGCTGCGGGAATTGTTCAAGGACGAAGTCCGGGTGCTGGGGCGTGAACTGGGGTTGCCCGAAGCCTTTGTCGGGCGGCATCCGTTTCCCGGGCCGGGTCTGGCGATCCGCATCCCCGGCGAAGTCAGCGCCGAGAAATGCGACATCTTGCGCAAGGCTGACCGGATATACCTTGAGGAGATCCGCAAGGCCGGGCTGTATGACGATATCTGGCAGGCATTTGCGGTGCTGCTGCCAGTCCGGACCGTTGGCGTGATGGGCGACGGGCGGACCTATGAGTTCGTCTGCGCGCTCAGGGCGGTCACTTCGGTCGATGGCATGACGGCGGATGTCTATCCCTATGACTCGAGCTTCCTCAGCGCCGTCGCGACCCGCATCGTCAACGAGGTCAAGGGCATCAACCGGGTGGTCTATGATTACACCAGCAAGCCACCGGGGACGATTGAGTGGGAGTGATGTGATGAGCGATGCGCCTCGCTTTTGGTTGACTGCCTTTTGGGGCTTTGCACCTGCGCATGAAGGCTATTATGGTTTTACGCTCGAAGGAGGACGAAAAAGGTTTCTTGATAATTATCAGGATGGTGACCTGATACTGGTCTATGGTGCCGATGTTCAAAACACGGCCAGAGCAGATCGAAAGCAGGTTCTGGGAATTTTAGAAGTAGAACCTAGGAAAATTTGGGACACTGACAAAATTTCTGATCATGGCCTCGATGAAAAGAAGCGCTTGGACAAGGAAGGTAGTTGGAAATTCGCGGTTCCTGTGAAAAGGGCATGGAAGCTTAACCGTCGAATTGCAGTAGGACAGGTCTTCCCTGATACATATCTACCGGGAAATGGTCAGGCCCTTGCAAGCTACGGTATGATTGTTAGTAAACGAGAGGCTCAAAATGTTATGAGCTGGCCGGTTACTGAAGTCAGTGTTTTTGGCGAAACGCCGGTTCTGGGCACAATAGCCGAGGTCACATTTCAACAAGCATTCAAACCTTCCATTGGCCCGCCACCCAGTTTTGGTACCAGAACCACTGAGTATGAAGACGGAGATACATTTTTGTATGTATTTGAGCTAACTGGCGACGTTTCAAATTTTTTGGGCATTCCCGCATGTCAGCTTGGCGAAAAACGTTTAATCAAAGTGGGTCGCTCAAACGACGTCAAGCGACGATTGGGTGAAATCAAATCAGGGTTTCCCGAGACAGCTAAATCTCAGTGGATTTCACGGTTGATTTCCAAGCCATTTCCAAGTGCCAATTTGGCGGACGAAGCCGAAAGAAATGCGCACGAAATTTTCGCACAGCGTGGTGAAAGCCAAGGAAACGAGTTTTTTCTTTGTCTAAACAGAAAGATTGACTCAACTTTTGCTGAACTGACGGCTTCCACGGCTTTTAAGATAAACGCTCTAAAATAGGGGATGTAGACCTTTGACCAACCCCCTTGGTTAAGCTAGTTTTCCTCCATCATGACCATCCACGTCAACATCGGCGAGGCCAAGACTCGCTTTTCCGAACTTGCTGCGCGGGCGATGCGTGGGGAGGACGTTGTCGTGCAAAAGGCTGGAGTACCGATGCTGCGGCTCGTCCCTATTCCGGACGCAAAGGGCTTGGACAGGGCGGAACGGCGTAAGCGAGTCGATGCCATCCTGGCGCGGATCGACGCATTGCCCGTCAACAGCGATTGGGTTGATCCCCTGCAATGGGATGAAAACGGCCTGCCGGTATGATCTCGGTCGATACGTCCGCATTGATCGCCACTTTTGTTCAAGGGCGATGATTTCGGGCAGACTGATATCGTCAGCCCTGCTAGGATGACCGCATGACCAGCCTGTCTGCCCCGCATAATTTCACAGTCGCGATTGATCCTGCGGACATCGACTTCATGGGGCATGTCAACAATGCCAGTTACCTGAAGTGGGTGCAGGCGGCGGTGATCAACCATTGGGAGCGGATGGCACCTGCCGAAGATGTCGCCCGGCATCTGTGGGTCGCGCTGAAGCATGAGATTACTTACCGTAAGCCGGCGTTCCTTGATGATGCGGTGATCGCCACAGTCATCCTTGAGAAGGTGCACGGAGCGCGGGCATTTTACGACACGGTGATCCGGCGCGGCGAAACCGTGCTCGCCGAGGTCAAGTCAAGCTGGTGCTGCCTCGATGCCAGTACGCTGCGCCCGTCGCGGATTGCCGAGAGCATCCGCGAGCGGTTTCTCGGTGGCTGAGCGGGAAAGCCAGACATGACGACGGTTATTACCGAGTCCCGACAGGACGCTCTGGGGGCGATCGAGGCGATTGATTCGCGGCTGCGCTGGCTGTCATCGTGGATGGTCCACAACGCCAATACGCTGCGCCCCAAACGGGATGGGCTGAAGGTCGGTGGGCATCAGGCGAGCTGCGCATCGATGAGTGCCATCGTCGCGGCGCTGTATTTTCATGCCCTGCGGCCGCAGGACAAGGTTGCGGTCAAGCCACATGCCGGGCCGTTGCTGCATGCCATCCATTATTTGCTGGGTAACCAGACGCTGGATCAGCTGCAGCGGTTCCGGGGGCTGGGCGGCGCGCAAAGCTATCCGTCACGGACCAAGGACAGGATTCCGGTCGACTTCTCGACTGGTTCTGTTGGGCTGGGGGTTGCGATTACGGCGTTTACCAGTTTGGTGCAGGACTATCTGATCGCGCACGGTCAGGTTGGGGCGGCAGACGCCGGCCGCATGATCTCGCTGATGGGTGATGCCGAGCTTGATGAGGGCAATATCTATGAATGCCTGATCGAGGGTTACAAGCATGATCTGCGCAACTGCTGGTGGGTCGTCGATTACAATCGCCAGTCATTGGACAGCACGACGGCCGACCGGATGTTCCGGCGGTTTGACGATATTTTCGAGACTTGCGGCTGGCGCGTCCTCACGCTGAAATACGGCAAATTGCAGCGGGCAGCGTTCAAACGCCCCGGCGGGGCATCGCTGGAGGAGTGGATCGAGAATTGCCCGAACGCCGACTACGCCGTGCTGACCTATCAGGGTGGTTCGGCCTGGCGGGCCCGGCTGATGGCGGACATCGGCGGCAAGCCGCATGTCCGCAATTTGCTGAGCGGGTTCGATGATGCGGCACTGGCGGCGCTTATGATGAACCTTGGTGGGCACTGTATCGAGACGCTGACCGACGCGTTCGACAGCGCCGACGATGAGCGCCCGACGATGTTCATCGCCTATACCGTGAAGGGCTATGGCCTGCCGCTGGCGGGGCACAAGGACAATCATTCCGGCATGATGAATGGTCCGCAGATTGAGGCGCTGCGGACCAGCATGGGCATCAATGCGGGCGACGAATGGGAACCCTATGCCGGACTGGGCGACAATGCGGCGGCGCGACTGAAAGCGTTTGTCGGGCGCAGTGCGCTGGCGGCACGGTCACCTGAGCCGGTTGCTGACGCGGTGCCGGTGCCTGCCCGCCTGCCGGTGCCCGATGGGGCCGAGCAATCCACCCAGTCGGCGTTCGGGCGGATCCTGCTGGATATCGCCAAATCGGGTGCCCCGCTGGCTGATCGGATTGTGACCACGGCTCCCGATGTGACGGTGAGCACAAATCTGGGCGGTTTCGTCAACCAGCGCGGGCTGTTCCGGCGGCAGGAAGTGCTGGATGTGTTTCGCGCCGCAAAGATTCCGTCGCCCCAAAAATGGGGCGGCGGAGCCGCTGGGCAGCATATCGAGCTGGGGATTGCCGAGAATAATTTTTTTCTGCTGCTGGCCTCGCTCGGGCTGGCGGCTCCGCATTTCGGGACACGGTTGATCCCGGTCGGCACGGTTTATGACCCGTTCATTGCGCGCGGTCTCGATGCGTTGAATTACGCCTGTTATCAGGACGCGCGGTTCCTGCTGGTCGGGACGCCGTCGGGCCTGACGCTGGGGCCGGAGGGCGGGGCGCATCAGTCCATCAACACGCCATTGATCGGTATGGGCCAGCCGGGACTGACCTATTTTGAACCGGCCTTTGCCGATGAACTGACGCTGATGATGCGCTGGGCATTTGAGCATATGCAGGCGGCTGATGGCGGCGCGGTGTATCTGCGGCTCAGCACCCGGTCGATCCCGCAAATCAAGCGAGCCGACGACGCGTGGGAAGCGGATGCGTTGAAGGGCGGCTATTGGTTGCGGACGCCGGACCATGGTGCAACTGCCGCAATCGCCTTTACCGGCGCAATTATACCAGAGGTGTTGGCGGCATACGATCTGCTGAGTGAAGATTTGCCGGGTCTTGGCCTGCTGAATGTCACATCGCCAGACCTGCTCCACCGGGGCTGGTCCGCCCGTCGGGCCGCGCGGTGGACCGGTGGCGAGTCCGCGCGTTCCCATGTTGATGCCCTGCTGGCCCCGCTGGCGGACGATGCGGGATTGATCACGGTCATCGACGGGTCACCGGCGGCGCTATCGTGGCTGGGCGGGGTGCGCGGCATGCGGGTCAGTCCGCTTGGGATTGATCGGTTCGGGCAAACCGGTGACCTGCCGGACCTGTTCGGACGCTACCGGCTTGATGCCGACGCGATTGTCGAGGCGGCAGCGGAATTGTTCCTGACCAGGTCGTGACCCCATAAAATGTGCCGCAGCCTACACACGACCTGAAGGGCAAAAATTGGGTGGCAAGCGGACATTCCAGCAATGGATGCTCACGCGAATTGGTAGGCGTCGATTCGGACTTCTTTAGCGATGATGTAGCTTACAAACCCGGAAGTAGTGGCTAAATCTTGCGGCCTCCCCGGATGACCTGAACGTTCAGCGCGATCGAGAAAATCAGAACCAACACGAAGGCTCCCGCGATGAGCCAGATAGGCGCACCGATAGCCCTACGAAATAACAATAAGCCAAAGAATGCTGCCGTGATCAGCCACCCTAATTGATATTTCCGAAGGCCCGCCGTATCCACCTCATACTTTCCGCCGATAAGGCCAAAGGGGCGAACGACGTGAAGGTTCGGATCAAGCCCGCTCATTCCGGCTTCGCCAACAGCTTGTGCTTCACCCGCTTCCCCCGCCGCTCCGGGAATCGCTTGGTGTCGTCGTAAGGCTTGATATCCATGAGACCATAGTCGCACCACTGCGGAATGTCCGCAAGGGAGTCGGAAGCGGAATGGCTGCTTTATGAGCCGGCCGGCTCGCTGACCTGTCGAAGTTTTGAGGCGGCAGGTTGCGTGTGGCGCGCTATGGTCGCGCTTCATTTATCCCGGACAGGACCCGCCCCATGAAGACCCGCATCACCGAAATGTTTGGCATCGAGCACCCCATCATTCAGGGTGGCATGCATTTCGTCGGCTTTGCTGAATTGGCCGCCGCCGTGTCCAACGCCGGTGGCCTCGGGATCATTACTGGGCTCACCCAGCGGACACCGGACGATCTGGCGAAGGAAATCGCCAAATGTCGCGACATGACCGACAAGCCGTTCGGGGTGAATCTGACCTTTCTGCCGGTGGTCACCTCGCCTGATTACCCCGGCTATGTGAAGGCGATCATCGATGGCGGGGTGAAGGCGGTCGAGACCGCTGGCAACAATCCGGTGAAATGGCTGCCCGCGTTGAAGGAGGCCGGGATCAAGGTCATCCACAAATGCACTTCGGTCCGCCATTCGCTGAAGGCTGAGGCCATTGGCTGCGATGCGGTCAGTGTCGATGGCTTTGAATGCGGCGGGCATCCGGGCGAGGATGACATCCCGAATTTCATCCTGCTGCCCCGCGCCGCCGATGAGCTGAAGATTCCCTTTGTTGCGTCGGGCGGTATGGCCGACGGGCGGTCGCTGGTCGCCGCGCTTGCGATGGGCGCCGAGGGTATGAACATGGGCACGCGGTTCATCGCGACCAAGGAAGCCCCGGTGCATGAGAATGTGAAGCAGGCGATTGTGGCGGCGTCGGAGCTTGATACCCGGCTGGTGATGCGGTCGCTGCGCAATACCGAACGGGTGCTGACCAATCCGGCGGTCGAGCGGTTGATCGAGAAGGAAAAGGCGCTCGGGGCCAATCTGACGTTCCAGGATATCATCGCCGAGGTCGCGGGTGTTTATCCGCGGATCATGATGGAGGGCGACATGGATGCAGGCGCCTGGTCGTGCGGGATGGTCGCCGGGCTGATCCACGATATTCCGACCTGCAAGGAGCTGATCGACCGGATCATGGCCGAGGCCGACGGGTTGATCCGGCAGCGGCTGACGGGCCTTTTGTGAGCGGACGCTGGCTTATCAAGTCGGAGCCGTCGAGCTACGGCTGGGACGACCTCGCCCGCGACGGCGAGACGCTGTGGGACGGTGTGCGCAATGCGCAGGCGGCAGGCTTCCTGCGCGCGATGCGGACCGGTGACCCGGTGATTTTCTACCATTCGGGGCCAGGGGCGGCGGCGGTCGGGCTAGCCGAGGTGACCGGCGAGGCGTTTCCCGATCCGAAAGATGAGACCGGGCGATTCGTGGCGGTGCGGGTCAAAGCGGTGCGGGCGCTGGGGGCGCCGGTCTTGCTGTCCGCCATGAAAGCCGATGCCCGATTGGCAAATATGGTGATGCTCCGGCAGTCCCGGCTGTCGGTGTCACCGGTGAGCGAAACCGAGTGGGTTGCGATCATCGATGAGTGATCGTGTGTCGCTACACTTGCCTGGGTAGACGTCGCGATTGCCAAATGGCGGCGGTGCGAGCAGCATGGCGTTGCTATCTGGGGAGGCTGCGATGAATGGACATGTGAACAAGGTGCCGGGCTGGTATTGGGCGGTGGCGGTGCTGGCGCTGTTGTGGGGTGGAATTGCGTGCTGGGGCTATGTCGCGGGCGTGACGATGACCGCCGCCGATCTCGCCAAGCTGCCGCCGGTGCAGGCCGAGGCGTGGGGCGCGATGCCAAAATGGTTGACTGCCACCTACGCCGTCGCGGTCTGGACGTGTTTGGGCGGTGCGTTCGGGTTGCTGTTGCGCAAAGCTTGGGCGCGCCCGGTCTATGTGCTGTCGCTCGCGGCGGCGGTTGTGCAGTTCGGATACACGCTGTCGACGACGCGTTTGATTGCCGTAGAGGGACTGGTCGGTGCCGCCGGGTTGCCGGTGGCGATCTGGGTGACCGGTGCCGTGCTGATCTGGTTCGCCGGATTGGCAGGCCGCAGGGGGTGGACCCGTTGACTTGGCAGCTTGGCCAACCTAGCTTGGCCAAGCAATGGCAATTCAGATGAACATCGGCGAGGCCAAGAGCCGCCTCAGCGAACTCGTTGCCGCGAGCGAACGCGGGGAGGAGGTCGTGCTGGCGCGCGCCGGCCGGCCGGCGGTCAGGTTGGTGGTCGTTGATGCGGATGCAGTCCGCGACCGGGTTGCAGCGGAGCGGCGCGCATTTTTTGGCAGCTTGAAGGGACAAATTTCCGACGATATCGATTGGTTCGGGCCAATGTCCGACGAAGATCTCGCGCTGTGGTACGATGCGCCGGTATTCCCGAAATAGGTTGTTGTGTACCTGATCGACACCCATGTGCTGGTTTGGATGGCGACCGGCGACAAGCGGCTGAGCCGAGCGGTGGAGACACTGCTAGCCTCGCCAGATGCGGCAATTTTCGTCAGCGTGATCAGTGAATGGGAGCTGGTGCTTAAGCGCCGGACGAGTGGGTTCAGACTTCCCCTGCCGTTTGACCTGCTGGTCAGGCGAAGCACGTTCCAATCTATCGATCTTGTGTTCGGAACACCGCGATTGGTCGAGTCCCTCCCTGCCATTCACGCTGATCCGTTCGACCGCATTTTGATCGCGCAGGCCTTGTTTCACGACTACACGCTGGTGACGCGAGATAGTGAAATCCACAAATACCCGGTTCCGACATTCTGGTAGGTTATCGCCATGTCCACCACCTTCACGCTTGATACCTCGACCTCCCGCGCCCATCCGGTGCCCGAACCGGTGCGTCGTCAAACGGTGCCCGCCATTGCCAAGCGCAAGGGTCGCGAGCCGGTGGTCATGCTGACCGCCTACACGGCACGAATGGCACAGTTGCTCGATCCGCACTGCGACATATTGCTGGTCGGTGATTCGCTCGGTCAGGTCATTTACGGACTCGATACGACGGTACGGGTCACGCTTGATATGATGTGCGCGCACGGCGCGGCGGTGGTCCGGGGGTCCTACCGCTCGGTGGTGATCGTCGACATGCCGTTTGGAACCTATGAGGAAAGCCCGGAGGCCGCGTTCCGTTCGGCTGCCCGTGTCATGCAGGAAACCGGGGCAGCGGGCGTCAAGCTGGAGGGTGGGGCTGCGATGGCACCCACCGTGCGCTTCCTCGTGGAGCGCGGAATTCCGGTGATTGGCCATGTCGGGCTGACGCCGCAGGCTGTGAACATGCTGGGCGGTTACGGCGCGCGCGGAAAAACCAACGCTGAATTCAGCAAGATTGTCGATGATGCGACGGCGATCAGCGAGGCGGGCGCGTTTGCAATTGTCGTTGAGGGCGTGGTCGAACCACTGGCCAAGGCGATCAACGCCGCCGTTGGCTGTCTGACCATTGGCATCGGTGCATCGGCTGAATGCGATGGCCAGGTTCTGGTGATTGATGACATGCTTGGCATGTTCGACCGAACGCCGCGCTTTGTGAAGAAGTTTGACGATCTGGCAGCGCGCATCGATACAGCCGCCAAGGCCTATGCCGACGAGGTCCGCGCCCGGACGTTTCCAACCGTTGACCAGCTCTATGGTGTAAAGCCCTAGTTCAGCTTTGCTGTCACACAGGCTTTGCGCGCGCGCTGGCGCATCGCTAAGGTCCGCGCCGTTCGATTATCCCGGGAGACTGACTTGGCCCTGCCGCCTGCAACCGACGATGCATTTGTCCGTGAGGTCGATGAGGAAGTTCGTCGCGACCAGCTATCGCAATTGTGGACGCGCTATGGGCGCTGGACGCTGATCGCCGTCGGGCTGTTCCTCGTCGCACTGGCAGGGACCCTGTACTGGCGCGAGAGCCAAAGCGAGGCTGCGGGCAAGGACGGTGAATCGCTGGTCACCGCGCTCGGTCATATCGATGCCGGCAACCCTGACGCGGCCAAGGCCGACCTTGTCAGGCTCGCGGCATCCTCCAACGATGGGTATGCTGCTGTTGCGCGCCTGACCCAGGCGGCGCTTGCAGCCCGCAACGCCGACACTGACGGTGCGGTGAAGCTCTATGCCGACGTGGCAACCGATACCGGCGTCGCGCAGCCGTTCCGGGATCTGGCGACAATCCGCAAGGCGATGCTGCAATTCGATACCGTCCCGCCCGCGCAAATGGCCGCGACGCTGCGCCCGCTGGCTGCCCCTGGCAGCGCGTGGTTCGGGACGGCCGGTGAACTGCTCGCCGTTGCCTATCTGCGCGATGGCAAGCCGGCGCTGGCCGGGCCGCTGTTTGCCGCGATTGCCAAGGACGACACTGCCCCGCCGTCGATCAGGGCGCGTTCCAGTCAAATGGCGTCGTCGCTCGGCTATGATCCCCTGAACAAGCCGGCTGCCAAGGCCTCCGAGAAGGTAACCCCGTAATGAAGCGTTCGTTGTCCGTTGCGTTGGTCGCTGCGCTGGCTCTGGCCGGTTGCGGCGTTTTCAAAGGTGACAAAAAGCCCCGGACTCCTACGGTCGGCGAACGTCTGCCGGTGTTGAGCTTTGACGCGATCATTGCTGCCGACCCGGCCCTTGCCAATGTCGAGGTGGTCCTGCCGCCACCGGTTGCCAATACCGACTGGGGCCAGCCCGGCGGAAACGCGTCGAAGTCGCTGAGCCACCTCGAAGTTGGCACCGGCCTGACCAAGGTTTGGTCGATTTCCATCGGGGCTGGCAGCACCGGGATTGGCAAGCTGAACGCCGGGCCGGTGGTGTCGGACGGACGATTGTTCACGATGGACACCCAGGCAAATGTGCGGGCTTTTGATGCCAAAACGGGGGCGCCGCTCTGGCAGACGCGGGTTGATGTCAAGGGCGAGAAGCGGGCGCTGGCCTTTGGCGGCGGCGTCAGTGTTGCCGATGGGCGGGTCTATGTCGCCAGCGGCTACGGCGTGGCAGCGGCATTTGACGCGCAGAGCGGACGGCAGATCTGGCGGATGGAGGGCACCACCCCCTTGCGCGGTGCCCCGACAGTGGATGGCAACCGGCTGTTCGTGATGACCCAGGACAATCAGATGTTCGCATTGTCTTCGGACAAGGGCGAGCGACTCTGGGAGTCGACCGGGACTGTCGAGGTTGCCGGTTTGCTTGCCATCGGTTCGCCCGCCGTTGGGCAGGATACCGTGGTCGTTGGCTTTTCCAGCGGCGAGTTGAGTGCGCTTCGGGTCGAGAATGGCCGCCCGGTCTGGCAGGATGCGTTGGCCCGCACCGGACGCTCCACCGCGCTGGCGGCGCTTGCCGATATTGACGCCTCTCCGGTCATCGACCGGGGCCGGGTGTTTGCCGTTGGGCATGGCGGTCGCATGGCTGCGCTTGAACTGGCAACCGGCCAGCGGGTGTGGGAGCAGACTGTTGCAGGGATCGCAACGCCGTGGGTTGCTGGCGAATATGTGTATGTTGTGACCCTGAATGGCGAGTTGATGTGCCTCAACCGCGCGGACGGCAAGATCCGCTGGCTGACGCAGATGGCGCGCTGGGAGCACCCGAAGAAAAAGAAGGTTGCGATTTCCTGGAATGGCCCGATCCTGGCGTCGGACCGGCTGATCATGGTTGGCTCCAACGGCCAGATGGTGGCGATGTCGCCGTACACTGGTGGGCTGCTGGCCCAGGTGAAGCTGGCGACACGGGCGTTCGTTGCGCCAGCAGTCGCTGCGGGTACGCTCTATGTGCTGACCGATGACGGCAAGCTGACGGCATACCGGTAGGGGCCAGGATTGGCTCAGTGGGGAAACCTATCGACGCCGAGGGTCAGATCAGCCGCTTGCGGATTGTCTGGCTGATATTGTCGATGATGATGACTGCGATGACCATCAGGATAACGATCGCAGCGGTGCGATCATAGTGGAACCCACGGATGTTTTGCAGCAGCAGGGCACCGATGCCGCCCGCCCCGATGATGCCAAGCACGGTCGAGGAGCGCGAGTTCGATTCGAGCCGGTACAGCGCAAAGCTGGTCCAGAGTGGAAGGACCTGCGGAATGACGCCCCAGACTATCTCCTGAATACGCGATGCGCCGGTGACCCGGATGCCCTCGACCGGACCAGGCTCGATCGCCTCAACAGCTTCGGAGAAGAGTTTGCCGAGCACACCAGTGGTCGAAACCGTCAGGGCGAGCACTCCGGCAAACGGGCCTGGCCCGACCGCGACCAGGAACAGGGTCGCGATCACCAGTTCATTGATGGCCCGGAAGACATCGAGAACCCGGCGCGCCGGCTGGACAATCCACGGCGGCGACAGGTTGCGGGCTGCCAGCAGCGAGAAGGGGATGGCAAACAGGATGGCTAGCACCGTGCCCCAGACTGCAATCTGGACCGTCACGATGATCTGTTCGACATAGAGGTCCCACTGGCCGAAATTCGGTCGGAGGAAGCCCGCGAGATACTCGCTCATCGCGGCGCCGTTGGAGAACAGCTCTCCGGTCTTGCGCATCTCCGCGCCCTGGAACGACAGCGCAAGGACGACGAACACGATGATCAGGAAAATCAGGTTGAGATAGCGCGCCAGAAACGCACGGGAGCGCGGCCAGACCGACAGGCCCCAGATCGCAGCGATGGCAAGCGCGCCGAACATCAGCCAGTTTTTCCAGTTGGCAGTGTCTTTGGGTGCCGTCGATTTGGCATCGTTGGGGTCGACGGTGAAGGGCTGACCAGTTAGCGCCTCCACCTCCAGCGCCAGTCTCGTTCGTTCGGTAGCGGCCTCCGGGCTCGCGTTGCCGCGCAGGTCGAACATGCCCTTGCGCAGGTCGATCTCGCGCACCTGATTGAGGATTTCATTGCCAGCGAGGCGGAATGGCCCCCATTCGAGCGACGCGAGAACGGCGCGTTCCCGGGTGACCTTTTCCGGGCTGCCCTTCACGCCATAGTCTGAGAAGAAGTTCCGCAAAGCCGCCTTGGCAGCCGGGTCAAGATCTTTGCGGAAGATTACGGGATCGAGGCCAAGCAACGGCGAGCGCCAGACTTCGCGCAGTCCATTGACGACATCCATCCGGCTGCGGCGCATCGTCTTCATGTTGGTGGTGTTGTTGGTCGCAGCATCCAGCCGCCCGTTGAACACCGACAGCGCGTTGCCCTCGTGGTTCTGATTGACCACGGTCTTGAAACACACCTCGGGGTCAATGCCGCGCGGCGCGAACAAATAGACGATGGGGACAAGGAAGCCGGAGCCACTGTTGGCGTCGCCCATGCCCATATTGAGCGTCTTGTCGCAGACCAGCAACTGATCGAGCGATTTGATCGGGCTCGACTGTTTGACCTGGATGATCGAATAATAGCCGGGGGTGCCATCGGCATAGCTTGCCTGCGCAAACACTTCGGCGTTGCCGCGATTGACGGCCTCCAGCCCGGATTTTTGCGAGAACCAGCCGACCTGCACCTTGTTGAAGCGCATCGCCTCAATCAGGCCGGCATAATCATCGGCGAAGAAAGGCGTGATTTTCAGCCCGGTCTGCCGCGACATGTCGTCGAGAAACGGCTTCCACTTTGGCATCAGATTTTCCGAACTCTCGGTCGAGAGAATCGAGAAGCGAACTTCGGTTTGCGCCGGGGTTTGGGCACGAGCGGCATCAGCAAACACCGTTCCGAACAGCGCCAAGAGAATCGCCAGATATTTCATGCGACCACTCCCGGGCTGATAACCAGCTCCTCATACTCCGGCCCATAAATGTCGCGCAGCCGTTCCTGCGTCAGGTCGGCGGGCGACCCGTCATAGACGATGCTGCCGTCGCGCATTGCAATGACCCGCTTGCACCATTTGGTCGCGGCATCGACCTGATGCAGCGAGACGACGACGGTCAGGCCCTCGCTGGCATTGAGGTCGGCGAGCAGGTCCATGACCCGGCGTGCCGATACCGGATCAAGCGAAGCGATCGGTTCATCGGCCAGGACGATATTGGCACCCTGGACCAGCGCCCGGGCAATGGCGCCGCGCTGTTGCTGTCCGCCCGACAGGGTCGAGGTCCGGCGAGCGGCATATTCGGTGAGGCCGACCCGGTCGAGGGCTGCTGCGGCC
>JAYVLC010000329.1:0-2283 GCA_043759675.1 Sphingosinicellaceae bacterium | reverse complement strand
GGGCTGGGGACACCAAGCCAAAACAGCCCGATGCCGATCACACCGCCAAACACCGCATTGAGCGCAAGCTGGGTCAGAAAATACCGCGACAATCGCGCTGCCGCCTCGTCCATCGCAATCGTCGTGCGGTGCAAGTCAGACGAGCCGAACAACCGGATAATCCGGTTCCGTAAGTCTTCGCGCTGGGACAGGATGAAGATTGCCACGATCAGGACGATGATGGTTGTCTCCAGCGGCTTGATGATCGGAGCCAGCACCCGGCGGGCGACTTCCAGCGACCCCGGGGTCCGCTCATAGACTTCGACCGGCAGCGGCTTGGCAGCTGACGCCGACCGGACACTGCGGCGTTCGGTCGACGGGTCGAGCCCTGCTGCGTGCTGGAACTGCCGGGCGACCTTGCCAATGACTTCGGGCAAATGGCCAAGCGTCGAACTGCGGAGCCCCTCGGCCTTGCTCTCAAGCTGTTTGACATAGGTTGGCACATCGTCGGCAAGGCTGGCGGCCTGAGAGCCGATGACGCTGGCCATCAGGCCGATCACCGCGACCGCAACCCCGACGGCCAGCACGGCGGAGGGAACCTTGCCCAACCGCAGGACCCGGAGCAACGAGACCAGCGGCGCAAGGACAAACGACAGCAACACCGCCAGCATGATCGGAACCAGCACCGCCCGACCAAGATACAGCGCCGCCACCACAACAACGCCCGTCGCCAGCGACAACAAGCCGGTCAGGCCGGGCATCTCCACCGGCCCGCCGGGCGAGCGCGGCGACGCATTTCGGGCAACACCATTTGGTTCGGTCATGTTGGCAGCCTAGTCCGGCGCACCACGTCCGCGCAACAGCGGTCCCGCTCAGCGCGGCGCATTGGCCGGTTGGAAATCACCGGATCGCTGCTATGGTTTGCGTCGGGACTTCATGGGGAGGCGGACATGGCAGCGGAGCTTTTCAGCCGGGACTGGGAATCGGTCATTGCCCTGATTGGGGCCGTCGCGGCGCTCGGAACCGCAGCGGTTGGGCTGGTTGATGCCAGCAAGGTCGCCTGGGGTGGCATATCCCGCCTCGGCTTTGGAGCCGTTCGAGCCGGACTCCTGCCGTTTGCTCCGGCCCTGACCGCGGCGGTCGGTGACTGGGAGGCGCTGTTCTCGGCGCATTGGCGCAACGGGCGGACCAAGGATGACCAGAAGGCGATTGCGGTATCGCTGATCAAATTGGGTCTGGACGAAAGCAATGCGGTGGTCGTGGCTGGCGCAGGTCATGCCGACCCGGCGGAATTCGCAGGCCTCGTCAGCGCCATTCGTCACGGGCAGGACCTGAGCGCCGAGCAGATCAATGTGCTTGGACGGTTCTCGGCCACAGTCGAGGCCTTGCTTGACGCAGCATTTGAGCGGGCGGATCAGACTTACCGCAGCGGGGCCCGTGTCGCAGCCGGCGTCGCAGCGGTGATGCTTTCGGTCGCCGCCGGGGCCGTGGCGACGGGCGTCACGGCCACCGGCTTCTACGGATATATCACCTCGGAGGCTGGAGCTGCCGCGGTCCTGATCGGCCTGATTGCCGTGCCGGTCGCGCCGGTTGCCAAAGACCTCATTTCTTCGCTGACCGCCGCAGCGCGCGCCGTCAAGGCCGCCAAATTGTGACGGAAACCTGGTACATTTCGATGCGAACGCCGCACAGCAGCGGGGCTGTAACCCCGCCGACGGTGTTCAGCGGGTCACCGGGCACCGGACCGGTCCAGTTGCGGCTTCGTTCAACTGCCGAGCTGCTGACCGCGATCGATGGCGGCGACGTGCTCTTCGGAACGCACGGGTTCAATGTGGATTTCAGGTCAGGTGCGGTCGGGATGCATGTGCTCGACGAGGTCCTCGCGGTTGCCGGTTCGGCGCTGTTTGTCGGTATTCTCTGGCCCGGAGATTTCTGGCTCCCCGTCGTCAATTACCCGTTTGAAGCACCGGTTGCGGTCGATTGCGGGCGCCGGCTCGCCGCCTTTTGCAACCGTGAACTGACCGGCGCGAAGTCGCTGTCCTTCATCTCGCACAGCCTTGGTGCCCGGGTCGTGCTTGAGGCCGTACAGCGGCTGACGCGGCGCACCCGCATGCTGTGCCTGACAGCCGCAGCGGTCGATAGCGACTGCCTGACCGCCCGGTACCGGGATGCAAGGGACCGGTGCGACCTGACCTATGTGCTTGCATCCAGACAAGACCTGGTGCTCCGGTTTGCCTATCCGGCGGGCGACTTTTTTTCCGATGTTTTCGGCGATGGCGACAGCCCGTTCGGCAGCGCTCTGGG
>JAYVLC010000328.1:0-7689 GCA_043759675.1 Sphingosinicellaceae bacterium | reverse complement strand
GGTCGTTGCCACCAGGATCAGCTTGTTGACCCGGCCACCGCATTGGAGCGCAAATTGCTGGGCCATCGCGCCGCCCCAGCTGACGCCCATCACATCGACCTTGTCATAGCCGAACCTGCCCAGCAGCAGATCGGCGATCCGGGCCATCATCCACGGGCGATACGGCAGGGCCGGTTCGGGCGATCCGCCAACGCCTGGCATATCGAAGGTGATGAAGTCGCGCTCACTCATCTGTTCAGCGAGCGGCGCGATCAGTTCCAGATTGGCCCCGATGCCGTTGAAAAACAGGATCGGCAGATGGCCCGACTTGCTGCCGGTCCAGCGGGCGACGCGAATGGTCCGGCCATCCAGCTCTTGCAGTGAAATTTCGGGCTTTGGCGATGTTTTCACGAGAACTCCTTCGTCTCAACCGAACGCATAGTCGCCGGGTGCGGCACCGACGGCGGGGTGTTTCTTGCTGCCGA
The DNA here is from genome assembly GCA_043759675.1 of Sphingosinicellaceae bacterium. Classification (GTDB taxonomy): domain Bacteria; phylum Pseudomonadota; class Alphaproteobacteria; order Sphingomonadales; family Sphingomonadaceae; genus JADCGM01. The sequence goes on along the minus strand of JAYVLC010000328.1, from coordinate 7,225 downwards.
CCGCTTTGGGGGCCGCAATCGCCTTGCCTGACCTCGCCTGCAACCATTCCATCCAGTGCGGCCACCAGCTGCCTGCCGTCTCTGTGGCACCGGCCAGCCACGCCTCCGGCGTTTCGGGTGGTTGGCCCGCCGCCCGGTAGAATTTCGCCTTCGGGTTGCCCGGCGGGTTCAGGATTGCCTGAATATGCCCCGAGTGCGACAGGATGAAGTCGATGTTCTTGGACCCGAACAGCTGGGTTGACCGGTAACAGGCCTTCCACGGCGTGATGTGATCGGTGACCCCGGCGAGAATGAACAGGTCGCAGTCGATTTTGGTCAGATCGACCTTGTGCCCGGCAATCACCGACTTGCCGGGGTTGGCGAACGGCTGCTCCTCATAGACCCGCAGATAATCCGAATGCAGCGCCGCGGTCAGGTTGGTCGCGTCATTGTTCCAGAATAATATGTCAAAGGCCGGTGGGTCTTCGCCGTGCAGGTAATTGTTCACGACATAGTTCCAGATCAGGTCGTTGGGCCGAAGCCAGGCAAAGGTACGCGCCAGTGATGAGCCTTCCAATATGCCCTTCTTTGCCGACCGCTCGCGCGCCAGCTTGATGCCGTGATCGGACACCAGCGCCCCGACTTCGCTATCGTCGCGTTGCGGGTGGAGCACGCAGACCATCATCGTCGCGCTGTTGATCCGGGCATCGCCTTTTGCCGCCAGCTTGGACAGCAGGGTCGCCATGGTGATGCCGCCCGAACAGGCTCCCGACACATTGATTTTCTTGGAGCCGGTGACGGCGCAGATGATGTCAATCGCCTCGACAATCGCGTCAATATAGGCGTCGAGGCCCCACTCCCGGTTTTCGACCTGCGGGTTGCGCCAGCTGATCAGGAATGGCGGCATCTGGTGATCGGACAGATATTTGACGATGCTTTTCTGCGGCGTCAGGTCGTTGATATAGGCCTTGTTGATCTGCGGCGGGATGATCAGCAGCGGGATTTCATGCACCATATCGGTGGTCGGCGCATATTGGATCAGTTCCATGATCTGGGTGCGGTGAATGACCGATCCAGCCGAAATTGCGATATTCTCGCCGATCTTGAACGGGCGGATATCGACCTGGCTAACATTGCCGTTGTTGTGGACCATGTCGGTGTAGGCGTTTTTCAGCCCCTTGATCAGCGAGCCGCCGCCGGTCTCCAGCGCCTTCTTCAACGCCGACGGGTTGCCGACGAGGCTGTTGGTCGGGCTGAGCGAATCGATGATCATCCCGCTGACGAAATTGGCCCGGGCCCGTTCCAGTTCATCGAGCTCCAGATCTGCCAGCCAGCGGTTCACGCTGTTCTGCGCCGTCAGATAATATTGCAGACCCATCCGGAAAAACGGGTTGGCCGACCAGGCTGGATCAGCGAAGCGCTTATCCTTGGCACCCGGCGCAATGTCCGACTTGTTGGTGATGACATTGACCACATCCTCTGAAAACATCCGCAGATGCTTGAGCGTCGTCTGGGGCTTGGCCGCAGTCTCCCGCAGCATGACCCGAACCGCCCCCAGCAAATCCTCGCGCGCCAGACCGACAATCGGGTTCAGCGCAACGCTGGCTTCGCCATCCCCGCCGAGGTCAACACCCTTTTTCGCCATTCATTGTCCCCAACTGCCCGAATATCCCCGACTGGCTGCACTGCGACCGGAGCCAAGTCAATCGCGGGTAGGCTTGCGCCCCCTTTGTGCAATCGCCGCCTGCCGTTCGAGGCCGTCCAGAGCCGCCGGATCAAGCGAGAGCCAGTCGGTCAGTATCTCCCGGCTATGTTCCCCCACCCGCGGCGGAGCATGGCGGTAATCGGTCGGGGTTTCCGACAACTTCGCCGGAAAGGCTACCGTTGGAACCTTGGTGCCATCGTCACGCACGAACTGGTGGACTGTCCCTCGCGCAACGACAAACGCGTCCTCATATACCTCCTTGATGCTGTTGACTGGCCCTGCCGGAACCCCGCGCGCCACCAGCCGTTCAATCAGCGGGCGCGATTGCATATCGCAGACCCGGTCCTGCACGATCGCCTCGATCGCATCGCGGTTGGTCAGCCGGGCGCTGTTGGTTGCAAAGCGCGGGTCGGTGGCCACCTCGGGCGCACCCAGCTCATCGCACAACAACCGAAACTGGCTGTCATTGCCGACGGCGATGATCATCGTCCCGTCGGCAACGTCAAAGGTCCGATATGGCACCACGGTCGGGTGGCGATTGCCAAGCCGTCCCGGCAATGTCCCGCCGACCAGCCAGCTTGATCCCTGATTGGCCAGCATCGCGATCTGGGTATCGAGCAGCGAAATGTCGATCTGCTGCCCGACGCCCGTTGCCTCGGCGTGGCGCAGCGCCGCGAGGATGCTGACGGTCGCGTACATGCCGGTCGACAGGTCGGCCATCGCAACCCCTGCCCGGAGCGGTATGCCGCCGTCTTCTCCGGTGATGCTCATGAACCCGCCCATGCCCTGCGCCACGAAATCATAGCCGGGGCGGCTGGCATAGGGTCCGGTCTGGCCAAAGCCGGTAACTGAGCAATAGACGAGGCGCGGATTGATCGCGGCAAGGCTGGCAAAATCGAGGCCATATTTTCGTAAGCCCCCAACCTTGAAATTCTCGACCAGGATATCGGCCTCGGCTGCAAGCCGCTTGATCAGGCTCGCCCCTTCCGGATTGGTCATATCGATGGCAATCGAGCGCTTGTTGCGGTTGCACGACAGGTAATAGGCGCTCTCCGACCGCTGTTCGGCGCCATCGGCACCGGTCAGATATGGCGGACCCCAGGCGCGGGTGTCGTCACCCTTCCCCGGCAGTTCGACCTTGATCACATCCGCGCCGAAGTCCGCCAGTATCTGGGTACACCACGGCCCCGCCAGCACTCGCGACAGATCGAGGACTTTTACACCCTCAAGGACACGCTTGCTCACCGGGCGCGCTCAAAGATCGCGGCAATTCCCTGCCCGCCGCCGATGCACATCGTCTCTAGACCAAAGCGCCCGTCACGGCGCTGCAATTCGCGCAGCAGATTGGCAAGGATCCGGCCGCCGGTCGCCCCGATCGGATGGCCAAGCGAAATGCCTGATCCGTTCACATTCAGCTTGTCGCGGTCATCCCAGCCCCAGCCCTTGAGGCAGGCCAGAACCTGCGGCGCAAACGCCTCGTTCAATTCAACCAGATCGATATCACGCCAGCCAAGGCCGGTCCGCGCGAACAATTTGTCGACGGCGGGAACCGGGCCATAGCCCATCCGTGACGGATCGCAGCCCGCCGCGGCCCAGCCGTGCAGCCAGCCCATCGGTTCCAGCCCGAGCTCCATAAGCTTGTCCTCGGCAACCACCAGACACGCCGCCGCGGCATCATTCTGCTGGCTGGCATTTCCCGCAGTCACCACCCCACCCGTCTCCAACGGCTTCAGCAGCGCCAAAGATTCAGCCGTCGCATCGGACCGAAATCCTTCGTCGCGGGCAAACATCAGCGGATCACCGCGTTTCTGTGGCACCGGAACCGGCACGATTTCGTCATCAAATTTCCCTGCCGCCCACGCAGCCGTGGCGCGCTGATGGCTCATCGCTGCATAGGCGTCGCAATCCTCCCGGCTGATACTGAAATCCCGCGCAAGGTTTTCCGCCGTTTCGATCATGCCGGTGATCACCCCGAACCGCGCGATCGGTTGCGACATCACCCGGCCCCGACTCAACCGGTCATGGAAGGTCGTCGACCCCATCCGCGCGCCGCTGCGGTGGTCGAGCGAATAATATTCGACATTGCTCATGCTCTCGACGCCGCCGGCAATGACCACATCTGCCGCGCCGGTCTGCACCCGCATCGCGGCATCAATCACCGCCTGCAGCCCGCTGCCGCAGCGCCTGTCGACCTGGGTTCCCGGCACCGAAATCGGCAGGCCTGCCGCCAGCGCCGACCAGCGTCCGATGCACGGTGCTTCGCCGTTGCCATAGCCTTGCGCAAACACCACATCATCGATGCGCTCCGGATCGATCCCGGTCCGCTCGACCAGTGCCTTCAGGACGACGGCGCCGAGGTCGCCGGCGGGAATGCTCGACAGACTCCCCATGAATTTGCCGACAGCGGTACGGATGGGCGCGACGATGGCGGCTCTGCGCATGTAGGTTTGCCTTTGCTCTGCGATCAATTCGCGACCTTCCTAGTTGCGCCGAAACCGCGCGTCACGCGGCAATCAACACAGCGCCGGTTGCGTCCTAGCCGATCATCGCGACGGCCTTTCCGATCAGGCGACCATCGGCCATTGCGGCGAATAACCGGTCTGCTTCGGTCAGCGGGGCGCGCAGACCAATGTGCGGCTTCATCCCGGCATCGGCAAGACGGTCGATGGTCTCTCGGGCCGCAATGCCGGCCGCCGGGTCCTGCCGCCCTTGCTCCCCGGCCCGCACCCCAATCAGTTCGGTGCCCTTGATCAACAGATGATTGGGCTGGATCGCGGGCGGTTGTCCGGCGACGAAGCCAACCACCAGATAACGACCGCCCCAGGCCAAAGTCCGCAGCGCCGGGACAAGATAGGGGCCGCCCAGCGGGTCGTAGACGACATCAACCCGGCCTTTTAGCGATGTGAAATCGGGCGTCGACCGGTCGACCCTGAGCAATTCACTTGCGCCGACCAGCGATGCAGCCGCCAATTTGGCATCGGTTGATGCAGCGGCGATGACTGTCGCGCCGAGGGCCCGGCCAACCGCAACGGCGGCCAACCCCATTCCACCTCCGGCCCCGAGCACGAGGAGCCGGTCGCCGCGCCGCAATCGCCCGCGTTGAACGAGCGCGACAAACGCTGTCAGGGAACCGACCGTGTGGGCTGCGGCTTCGTCGTCATGCAAATCATGCGGCACCGGGCGGACCTGCGCCGCATCAACCGTGACATGCTCGGCCAGCAGACCGGAGCGCGCCCCGACGATCACCCGTTCCCCGATCAATTCGCCAGCCAGCCCTTCGCCAACCTCGTCGATCACGCCGCAGCCTTCGACGCCGGGGATGAACGGTACATCGGGTCGGAACTGATAATTGCCCGACAACATCAGCAGGTCAGGATAGTTGAGGGCTGCCGCCGTCATCGCGACGCGAACCTGCCCCGGTCCGGGTTCGGCGGGCTCCGGCCAATCCGGCTCGAACCGCAGGCCGGACCGGTCGGGCGACAGCTGATGGCAAACCCAGGCGTGCACCTCTCGACTCTCCTAACTTTTGCAGGTCGGCGTTGATCGCTACGCTCACACGCAAACACGATCGACACAATGGGGAGCGGGCGTATGGGTGAGATCTGGAGCTTTGGGCGGGTGTTCAGCCGGATTGCAGATGTCGTGCCGCCCGAGTCGCTCGCCCTGATCCACGGCGACCGCACCACCACATGGGGCGCGGTCGAAGCGCGGACCAACGCTCTTGCCCGCACCATGGTGGCAGCGGGGGCCGGACCCGGCGACAAGCTTGCGCACCTGATGCGCAATTCGCCCGCATATCTAGAGACCAGCATCGCCGGATACAAAGCCCGGCTGACCCATGTGAACGTCAACTACCGCTACACTGGCGAGGAACTATTTTACATCCTCGAGAACAGCGACAGTGCGGTTGTTGTGTTCGACGCCGAATTTGCGGACATTCTGGCTACGATCCAAACCCGGCTGCCGATGGTGAAATTATGGATTCAAGTCGGCAGCGAGGCTGTTGATTTTGCGTTGGATTATGAAACGGCCGTGACCGGAGACGCCACGCCGATCGGCCTTGACCATCAATCAACCGACCAGATGTTCATCTACACTGGTGGCACGACCGGAATGCCCAAGGGGGTGATCTGGGATCAGGGCGTGATGTGGACTATCCTGCTCAAGGGTGGCGCACTCTGGGACGGTGCACCGCCTGAAACGCTTGATCATTGGCTTGACATGGTTCGCGCCAACGCCGCCCCGCAACGGGTCCTGATCGGCCCGCCGCTCATGCACGGCACCGGCTATCTGGCCAGCATCATGGCACTGGCCCGCGGTGGATCGGTGATCACGCTGACCGACAAAAGTTTTCAGCCGCTCGAAGCGCTTGCGGCAGCGCGGCGGTGGCAGCCCGATACCTGCGTGATCGTTGGCGATGCATTTGCCCGGCCGCTGCTGCGCGCCCTCGACGAGACTGGCGATAGCGAGGCGATTTCGTCGCTCCGGGTCATCCTGTCGTCGGGGACGATGTGGAGCCAGGAAGTCAAGGCGGGGCTCATCGGCCACAACGGCGCGCTCGTCCTGATCGATGCGCTGTCATCAAGCGAGTCGCTGGGCATGGGTACGGCCTTTACCACCGCCGAAAATGCCAGTCAGCCAACGCGCTTTGCCGCTGCCGACAATGACACACTCGTCCTCGATGAAGAACTTCAGCCGGTGGTGCCGGGCTCGGGCGCTGTTGGTCGTGTCGCCCGCGGCGGGTTGCTGCCGAGAGGCTATTACAAGGACCAGGACAAGACCGCGAAGACGTTTGTCGAGCTTGGTGGCAAAATCTATTGCATGGCCGGTGACCACGCCGCTGTCGAAGCCGACGGCTCGATGACGCTGCTCGGCCGCGGGTCGCAGTGCATCAACAGCGCCGGCGAGAAAATTTTCCCCGAGGAGGTTGAGGAGGCGTTGAAAACTCATCCCGCCGTCGAGGATGCCCTGGTGTTCGGCGTCGCTGACGAGACCTGGGGCCAGGCCGTGAACGCCGTGGTCGAAGCAACCGGCGTCACGCAGGCGGACCTCGTCGCCCATGTCCGCAAGTCGCTTGCCGCCTATAAATCGCCGAAGCGGATTGTCCTAGTTCCCAAGGTCCCGCGCGCCCCAAACGGCAAGGCCGACTATGCCGCAGCCAAAGCGATTATGGCGGCCGCCTAACCGACGGTTGGCAGCTTATAGTCCTTGAACTGATCCCGCAGCGCGGTCTTTAGAAGTTTGCCGGTCGCAGTATGCGGAAGCTCGTCTACAAAGACCACATCATCGGGTAGCCACCATTTTGCGACCTTGTCAGTCAGAAACGCGATTATTTCGTCTTTCGAGAGGGTTGCGCCGGGTCGCTTGATGACAACCAGAAGGGGTCGCTCATCCCATTTCGGATGCGCGATGCCGATCACCGCCGCCTCAACAATCAGCGGGTGCCCGACCGCGGCATTCTCCAGCTCGATCGAGCTGATCCATTCGCCGCCTGACTTGATGACATCCTTCGACCGGTCGGTGATCTGCATATAGCCGTCG
>JAYVLC010000327.1:0-8276 GCA_043759675.1 Sphingosinicellaceae bacterium | reverse complement strand
TGGCGGCTGGAAGCGCAGCGCCTTTGGCGATACCAACCAACATGGTACAGAGGGCGTAAAGTTCTTCACCAAGGTCAAGACCGTGACCCAGCGCTGGCCGTCGGGTGGCGCGGTCACCGACAGTGCCTTCGTCATCCCGACCATGAAGTGACGTGCCGGGTCTCGCTATGACTGGATTTTGGTCAGGGAAATATTGGTTCCACGATGCAGATCTCCCGTTGCATCCATTCATCGCCAACATTGAAGATGGCGGGGGTACCCTTTCGGGGGCAACGAGCGAATCCAATGCTATCGGTACCTCTTCGCCCCGACTTCGTTCATACATTGCTGGTACGCGGGTCGGATTTTCATTCGAATTTGTGAAGCAATATGATGGCGAAAGCGATGCCGCGCATTGTGTCGACTATCACGGCACGCTTTCCGATGACGGCAACAGCGCAGGCGGCGAATGGCAGCTGGAATCCTGGTCTGGTGGATTCCAGATGACAAGGGAGCATGTGGCGGACTTTGTGAATGCGGTGGGTTCCTATTCAACCGTTACGGCAAGAAAAAAAATGGGAGTGCAGCCATGACCCACATCGCGTTCATCGGGCTTGGCCACATGGGGTCGGGCATGGCGGCCAATTTGGCGAAAGCGGGGCGCGAGGTTTGGGCATTTGACCTGAGTGAAGCGGCACTTCAGGCGGCGGAAGCGGCAGGCTGCCAGCGCGCGGCCTCGGCGGCCGACGCCGTTGCCGGTGCGGACGCGGTCGTGACGATGCTGCCCGCAGGCACCCACGTCCGCGCCGTTTATGCCGACAGCATTTTTGGCGCGGCGCGCGCCGATGTGATCCTGATCGATTGCTCAACAATCGACGTTGCCAGCGCCAAAGCTGTTGCTGCACAAGCGTCCGGGCGCGGGCTGGCGTTCGTCGATGCACCGGTGTCGGGGGGTACGGCGGCGGCAACCGGCGGCACGCTGACCTTCATGGTTGGCGGCACACCCGAAGCGTTCGGGCTCGCCGAAGCCTATCTATCGCAGATGGGCAAGGCGGTGATCCGCGCTGGTGACGCAGGCGCGGGGCAGGCGGCGAAAATCTGCAACAACATGCTGCTTGGTGCGTCGATGGTGGCGACCGCAGAGGCGTTCACCCTGGCGCAAAAGCTCGGGCTTGATGCGCAGACCTTTTTCGACATTTCATCGAAGGCGAGCGGCCAATGCTGGTCGATGACGAGCTATTGCCCGGTGCCAGGGCCAGTGCCTGCTGCGCCGTCAAACCGGGATTATGAGGGCGGGTTTGGCGTGGCCTTGATGCTCAAGGACCTGAAACTGGCGATGGAGGCGGCGCAAGGCGTTGATGCCAGCGTGCCGATGGGCGCACAGGCCGAGGCGCTCTACCAAGCGTTCGCCAATCTCGGCGGCGCCGGCAAGGACTTCTCCGGCATCATCAAATTGCTCGATGGCAGCTGGCGAGGCTAGGCGATTACCTGCCGTCCCATGCCTTGATCGTTGTTCGGTGCAGCAGTCGGTCATGGCCGTCATAGCCACCGGTCGCGGCGTGGAGAACCGAGCGGTTGTCCCACATCAGCAGCATCCCCGGCTGCCAGGCATGGCGGTACAGGAACTCGGGCCGCGTCTGCCATTGATACAGCTCGCTCAACAGCGGGATCGCCTTGGCATCGTCCATCCCCTCGATCCCGATTATATAGCCAAGGCAGCTGAACAGCGCCTCGCGTCCGGTTTCGGGATGGCATCGGATCAGCGGGTGACGCTGGGACGCGGTGGCGCTTGTTGATGGCCGGATGTCCATCGAGCGGCCTGCCTTGTCGCCCTCGCCATAGAAGCCGTCGGGCGCATAGGCCCGCCCTGCCGAATGGATCGCCGTCAACCCGTCGAGATTGCCACGCATGGCCGCTGGCATCGCCTCCAGAGCGGCGTGCTGATTGGCGAACAAGGTGTCGCCGCCCATTGGCGGAATGGTGATCGAATAGAGGCAGGTACCAGCCGGCGGGCGGGCCTGAAAGCTCCAGTCGCTGTGGAAGTTTTCAGCAAACAGCGGCGAGGTTTCGCCTGCATTGCGGCGGACCGCCACGATATGTTCGCGGCCGGGGATTGGTGCGATGAACGGGTCGTCGCCAAAGCCGCCAAAGTCCAGCGTGATCCGTTCCAGATCATCGTCGCTGATTGTCTGGCCGGGGAAGGCGAGGACATGATGGTCGAGCCAGGCTGCGCGGATCGCTGCAATCTCCGCCGGGTTGAGGGGCTGTGCCAAGTCAATGCCGGCGACTGACGCACCGCAAGCTTGTCCCGATCGGGTTACGGTGATCATGTCGCCTCCAGCCAAGTCGTCGCAACTGTGTCTGAATAGCCTAGCCTTCCACCAGGGATTGTCACACCGCGAATTGGGTAGTGTCTCAGTTTGAATTTCGCGGCTTGTAAGGCCCGCGAAGTCCCGGCTGCGGAGCATCGGCATCGATCCGCGCCAGAACATCCTCAAAAGACCACAGCCGATCCGTCACGCCTGCTGCCATCGCGGGACTGACGCGAAGCGATTTGTGGATACGGCAGAAATTGTAAAACGTGAAATAGAGCGCAAGGGCGTGAATGTGGTTGTCGAGCTTCTTTGAAAAGGCATTGGTGAGCCGCGTGAAGCGGCGCATCGAAATGCGCATTGTCAGGTTCTGGCGTTCCACATGCGACGTGCTGATGTGCTTGGGGTCAGGACTGCCCTGCACTCGTTCCTTGCGCGCTCCGATGCAGTCTGCGGGGCTGTAGCGGCCCGGTGCGGAGATCGTCGGGCCATACAGCTTCACAAGCTGGGCATAGTCCACGTCGCTGCCAAAGGCTTCCTCGACCGCGACGACACAAGCCTTGTGCCCATCAGTCGTCAGTTGCACCCGCTTGGCGAGGCGAGCGCGTAGATCGTCCATGAGATACATCGCGCTTTCGCCCGAACGGTCACCGACGAAATAGCTGACGATCATTTTCGTGTCAGCGTCGATTGCGGTCCACGTCCACACGTCGCCAGCGCCCGCCGGGGCCGCAACAGCCGCCGCGACGTTCTTTTGCTTGGCATGGCAGAACGACCAGATTTCATCGCACTGAATACGGCTCGCCTTCACGTTCCGCACGGTTTCGTCATGCAGGGACAGGCAAGCCTCGCCAGCCTCAACCAGCAGCTTTGTGACGGTGTTGATCGACACGTCGGCAACGCGGCTGATCGACCGCATGGACGAACCCTCGCACAGCATGGCGAGGATTTGGATTCGCATGGCAAAAGGGAGTTTGTTCGTGTCCATTTTAATATGAACTTTGTGCTTAGGGTCAAGTAGAAATGCCGCATTGCGAAGCGCGGAACCGCATATTATATGTTTTTTCAGATATTCGGTGCAACTGGACATTTCGGCGTCGTTCCGCAACGATGCTGTCATGATATGGCGCACGGTTAAGGAGATTGTTGATGCTAACGGAGTCGGCGTAGCGTCAGGCTGGATAGACACGGAGTTGTCTACGGCTGATCGCGCTGTCATCAACGCGAAAATTCAACAGATAGAGAGCAACCAGACAGAGAATCCAAATTGGCTATGTAGATACAAAAGCCTGAGAATGTGGGAGATTCGCTGCAAGTCGGGCGGAAAGCAGATACGGTTTCTTTGCGAGCGAATAAGCACCGATGTTATCATCGTTTTGGGATGTGTGAAGAAGGGCAATATTAAGCCAACCGATGAAGCCCGAGCCGCTCAACGACGAGACGATCTACTAAAGGGAAAATTGAATGTCAGAGACTATCCAAACCCCTCTCGCTCATAACGCACTCTGGGATAGCTTCTCGGATCGCGCCTACCGACACGCATATGCGTCGGCATATGTTGGCGATTTCCTTGCAATGCAGCTTCACTCAATGAGGATCAGGGAAGGCCTCACCCAGAGCGATGCGGCCAAGCGCGCAATTACTAGCCAGTCGCAAGTGTCTGCGCTTGAATCGAGCTGCGAGAACGCAAGCTTGGCTTCACTACGCAAGTTCGCGGCGCTGTATGACGTCGCTCTTGTTGTGAAATTTGTGCCGTTTAGTGAACTGGCGCAACTTTCATTGACCGGCGACGCAGACCGCGCAGTGCCAGGGTTCGACGACGAGTCCGCCTTAGCAATTGGTTTCAGCAGCGGCGGCTTCGCTCTTGCTCAGCCGGCGCCTGTCGAACGACGCCCCTCGGCACGTCAGGCATACGTCCGCTATGATAGGCCAATCACAAATGCGGCATACCGCTCGAGCGCGTCAGTCGGATGACCACAAAAAAGCGAAACATAATAATTGGTAATGCGGTCCTATGCGAAGACATTCGTCAGGAGCGCAGTAATAAGTTTATTCTAATCGGCGTATTCTCATCGGATATGTTGATTGAAAAATTGCCATGCTCTGTGCCGCTGGCTTTTTTCTTAGAGGCCGTGGTCAGAAAGCGCGGGCAGACAAGCCTAGCCATTAAGCTATCAGGGCCGGGCGAAGGCGAGTTCGTGCTGAGGGCAGTTCTCACCACTACGCGGGACAACGAGAACGTCTCTATGCCCCTTCCGAGGGCGGAAGTGCTCCTAGAGTGCGAAGGGACATTCCGGCTGGCGGTTAGCGAGGACGAAGCGAACTGGACTACCGTCATTGAAAAGAAGGTTACTCAACAGGACGGTCTTTGGACTTTGCACCCCATCGCCCTTCGGCAGCCTTCCGAGCAATCTCCGCCCGCCGTTCCGGCGTCATAGCCGCAGCGCGGGCGGCACCGCCCTTGCGGCCCATCTCTGCGGCTGCGCTGGACAGACGTTCGGTCGTCTCCTCAATCTCGCCAGTGGCAATGCGGGCAATCATCACCGCGCGACCGATGGCGTCGGCGGGGCGCTTTTGGCCGGATGGTCCTTTAGGCATGTGGCGCAACTTTCACTTTTTCACATCCGCGAGCGACAAACATTTCACGAGATTTCAGTGCTTTGGTTTCGCCCTCAAGGTAAGAGCCCGAGTTGATATATTCCTCCGCGAGTTTCTGGCATCCTTCCAATATTAGCGTTTGAACCTGCGCTGTTTGGACTACTCGGTCCACGCGGTCATTTAGGGTGCCGATCTCTGTCCACAAATACCCAACAACGGCGACGGCGGTTGATGCCATTGCGCCAAAAACCCAAACAGTGAATGACGTATCGTTGACCATCGCAGACTTCCTCCATGCTTTGCGCTAAGCATACAGGAGTAGAGCTGGTATCGGCAACGTGCTAGATTTCAAACTGAGACACTACCGCGAATTGTGATGGCTGGTTCGTTCGTCTAGCTTGCAGAGGATGAACCTGTTTGAGGAAGCCAATGTCCGGGCGCTGGAAATTGCGCCGCCACCGCCGGACCGACCGGTTGCAGCTGCCGGGACTGCCCTGGGGTTTGGGATCGTTGTGATCGGCGTGTTCATCACGCTGCAATGGCTTGGCCTGCCGACCTGGGCCAGCTGGACCGGATCAGCGGTGATCTACGGCGGTATCGCCTATGTCGATTGTGCGCTCGCGTGGAAACGTCACCGGCGCGAATATCGGGACGCGCTTGACGACCTCAAGGGGGAGAAGGCCGCGCCGTCGGTCCATTAGCGCGCGATCGATGTGGGTGACACAGCCCTTCCAACCATAACCTTGAAGCATGGTCAGAATGCGCCTAGCTTGACTGCGACCGGAATGCTCGGAATGCGCTCGAGCGGCTTGATTGAGGGTCTTGAGCCAGAAAATGGAACCATCCGCGATCAATCCCGATCACTTGGACAGCAAGCGGACGATTTTTCTCAGTTACGCCCGCGCCGATCAAAAGCGCGCCCGACGAATCATCGCTGTGCTGGAACAGATCGGTTGCAGCGTCTGGTGGGATGGGCTGCTGGAGGGTGGTGAGAACTTCCTGCCGACGACCGAGGCGATGCTCGAAAGTGCCGACGCAATCGTGGTGCTTTGGTCAAAAACGTCAATCGAATCGCACTGGGTCCGCGATGAGGCGACGCGTGGTCGCGAACGCGGCTGCCTTGTGCCTGTTTCAATTGACGGCGCGCGCCCCCCATTGGGGTTTCGGCAATTTCAGGTCATCGACGTCTCCAAATCCCAGTTCAAAGCCGACGCGCCGGAGGTGGACGCCCTGGCCCGAGCGGTTGGAGCGCTGCAGAAGACGCCCAAACCGGTGCCTGTCATGTCGGGTCGCCGGGGCATCTCTCGGCGCCTGTTGATCGGCGGTGGCATGGCAACCGCGACGATGGTGGCCGGCGTAACCGGCTGGCAGGTCGGCTGGTTCGGCAAGGCCGGGTCCAATGCCAACAGCGTCGCCGTCACGCCGTTCAAGAATCTGAGCGGCAATCCAGAGCAAGACTATTTCTCGGACGGGCTCTCCGAAGAATTGCGAACATCATTGTCGCGGAACCGGCTGCTGCGTGTGTCAGCTCCGACATCGTCATCGAGTTTTCGTGATGTTGCGACGGATGTGATCACCATTGCGAGGAAGCTTTCGGTCGCCTTCGTCATTCGCGGCAGCGTGCGCCGGGACGGCGAGATGCTTCGGATCGCCGCTGAATTGCTTGACGGCGAGAATGCCGTTGTAAGCTGGGCGCAGACCTACGACCGCAAACTGGCCGATGTGTTTGCCTTGCAGACCGAGATCGCCGACGCGGTGTCCAACGCCATATCGCGGCAACTGTCGGCCATTCCGATCCTTGCCCCGGAGCAGACTGCGAGCCAGACTATCGGGGGCACGGCCAATATTCCGGCGTTCGATGCCTATTTACGTGGCAAGGCTTTGGCGGAGCTGAGCATCGACGAGGCGTCTAACCGTCAGGCGCTGGCGCACTATAATCTCGCGATTTCTGCGGACCCGGCCTACGCGTCGGCGTACGCTGCGAAATCGAAAATCCTTGCGGTCATCGCCAATCAAACCGGCAATACCGATGAGATACGCAAACTCTATGGCGCAGCGATTGCCTCGGCCCGGTACGCCGGGACGCTCGCCCCGGACCTGGCAGAGGCCCATTCTGCCCTTGGTTACGCGCTTTACAACGGGAACCTTGATCCGGCCGGCGCGCGATTGCCGTACGAACGCTCGCGCGAGCTTGGTGCCGGACAGGCGGACATACTCCGCACGTTTGCGCTATACTGCGCCTATACGGGCCGGCCGGCCGAAGCCGCTGCATCAATCCGGCGGACAGCGATGCTTGATCCGGTCAATCCGCGCGTATTCCTTGCCGCAGGATATGTTGCATATGCGGCTCATGACTATGCCAATACGATTGCGTTGGCCCACAAGGCGCTCCGGCTAAATCCGAACCTCAGCAGTGCAAACTATCTGACCGGGAATGCGTTGTATCAGCTCGGTCGGGTCGCTGAAGCACGGGACGCTTATGGAGCCGAGCAAGTCGGCCTGTTCGGCCTGCAAGGCCTTGCAATCGCCAGCCACCGGCTGGGAGAGGCCCAACAGGCCAAAGCAGCGTTCGCAAAGCTGGTCGCCGACTATGGCAGCAATTCATCGTACCAGCAGGTTCAGGTCCTCGCCCAATGGCAGCAGGTCGACGCGGCCATTGCGGCGCTTGGTGAAGCCGTTCGGGTCCGTGATTCCGGGTTGCTTCTGGCGAGGACCGATCCGATGCTGGATCCGCTGCGAAGCCGACCTGCGTTTAATGAATTGCTTTCCCGCTTCGGCGTGACATAATCGGCGAGGGCAAAATGGGGGTTCGTCACATGGGGAAAATTCACACGGGTCTGCTGGTCGCGTCGGTATCTCTGGCAATCGCGGGATGCAACAAGCCGACCGAAGATGCTGCGGCCAAGGTCGAAGCACCGGTTGCAGATGCAGCTGCGGTGCCAGCTGCGCCCGAAGCCGGCGCGGCAGATGCCACGGCTGCCGTCGATCCCAACGGAAATCCGATCAATCCGGCCGCTAGCGCGACGAGTGATACGGTCGATCCGAACGGAAATCCGATCAATCCGTGATTGTGGCTGCCGGATGACCATCTGTCCGTCCGGCAGTTTCATCGTTCGCGCTGCATTGGTACAGATTGGGCGTTCCAGACGCGGTCTCGGAGGCGGAGATTCCCAGTGAATCCGGTCAACAAACGCCGTGTAATTCTGCTGTGCTGCATGGCATTGATCGTGCCGGCTGCGGCTGGCGTGGCCGACCAGGGGGGCGACGCTCCGCCACCGCTCGAGCGGGTGAAAAAATTCCCGGATCGCATGCCGCCGACCGTGCTTGCGCACATGGCGGCCTATACTAGGGAAGCGGGTGACGGGCGCGGCTTCATTACCGCTGCAA
>JAYVLC010000326.1:0-3348 GCA_043759675.1 Sphingosinicellaceae bacterium | reverse complement strand
CGCGATGCCCGCCATGTCGATTGCCGTGGTTGACCGTTTGCCGTGTTCGCCTTTCAGCACCACGGCAATATCGGCGTCACTTGTCGCGTTGTGTGTGCGGCGGGCGCGGCTTCCGAACAGGATGGCGCGATCAACGACGTAGCGTCCCGATATGCGGCCCAAGAATACCCGCGCGGCGCGTTCAGTGTCGGCATCCAAGGCGGCCCGCGCCTTTACGGGTATGAGCTTGTCCCCAAGGCGGGAGATAGTGCTTTGGCTGACATTGAACCGGCGCGCGAGATCGGCTTGCGTTGCCGTGCCATCAGCCAGTTCCCGCAGGGCATCATTGCGTTGGTGTTTGGTCAGCTTTGAGGGACGTCCCATATGTGTCCCTCGCGCCACGGCGCGGGCGCGTCCCTCCCCTGTCCGCGTCACGATCAGCTCGCGCTCGAACTCGGCCAGACCGCCCAGCACCGTCAGCATCAAGCGGCCATGTGCGGTTGTGGTATCGGCCCACGGATCACCAAGCGAGCGGAACAACGCCCCTGCCCTTGCCACCGTGTCGAGACTATTGAGCAGATCGCGCGTTGAGCGCGCCAGCCGGTCGAGGCGGGTGACGATCAGCGTATCCCCTGCCCCCAGCACCTTGAGCGCCTTGGCTAGTTCCTTGCGGTCGCTCTTTATGCCGCTCGCGGTTTCGTGAAACACCTTCGCGGCCCCAGCGGCGACAAGTGCCGCGCGTTGTGCACCCAAGGTCTGGCCGTCTGTTGAGACGCGGGCATAGCCGTAAATGGTCATGCCAGAGCCATACCGGAATCGCTCTTTTTATGCAAATATCTTTCGCATAGCCGAAGGCGGCAGATTTAGGCGATTTTCTGGCCTATGCAAAAGTTGTGAATTATGAATACATTGATCAATGTATTCTGCCCGGCCATACCGGTCAGTGCCGCACATAGCGTTGTAGGCTGATCCGCAGCCCTATTCGCACTTCGTTGCCGGGATTGGCCCGGGTGATGATCGCAGCGGGGCCGCTGACATGGTTGTGGGCATATTCAACGTGCAGGCTGGCGCGCTTGCCGGTGTCGGGAAGATTATAATTGACGCCGGCGCGGATCGCCCGTTGCCGCGCGCGGCCTGCAATTAAATCTTGCCCGAGGCTGACAAAATCATAGCGCAGGAACAGGTCGAGATCGCCTGCCTTGGGCGTATCGAACAACGCGATTTGGGCCATCGCATAGCCACCGAACACGTTGCTGCTGCTGCCGGAAAAGCGCGAGCGGATCAGTTCGGCCTCAATCGTTGCAGGGTGACCCGCGAGGCGGAAAGTGTAAGCGGCATCTCCCTCGAATGTCAGCTTGTCGCCGGTTGCGGCAACGCCGCCCAGCGGGGCTTGGGCAATGGCGGTTCCGAGCGTGAAACTGCGGTTGGTGATGTGGCCGGTATAGTCGGTTGCGAACCCAAGCGTCAGCTTGCGGCCAAGTTCCGGATCATTGATGGGCGTAAGTAGTACCTTGCCCGCAACCGACCTGCCAATGCCGCTCCGCACATCGGCGGCGTTGAGCGACCCGCGATTGTCCCCAACCGAGACCTGGACGCTGGCCTTGGGGGACAGCGTCTTTTGCACCTGAAAGCCCATTTGCGCGCCAAACGCATTGACCGAGCCATGTTCCTCCAAAATCAACGAACGGTTGATCGTCGGCAAATTGCCTGAAGACAGATTGTCGTCGCGCGACAGGATATGGGTGTTGTGTCCGAACAGCAGGCGGAATTTGGCGGGGTCGTCCACGTCCTGGAGCGCCACGAACAGGTTCTCAAAGTTGCGGCGGAACGGGCCATTGCGGAAGAAATCGCTGTTGGTCAGATCGACCTCATAGACGAATGCAGAGCGCAAATGGGGCGTTATGCGTGGCAGATCAAACTCGGCACCTTGGCGCACCCGCCGCCAGCCATCTTTGCCGTCTGGATCAATCAGTCGCTCCGCAAATCCCCAGGTGGTGATGCGGAAATCACCCGACTGGACGACCACACCCGCGTCAGGGTTGAAAGACAGCACCGCGCGCGCGTCGGGTGTTGGAGCCTGTTCCGCAAATGCAGGCGCTGCCGTGACGGCCAGCAACAGGACGGCGAAGGGTTGGGCGAACATCCTCACCAGAAATACTTCCGCCACCCGCGCACTTTGCCAGCGGACCGAGTGCGGCGTGCGCGCAGCATTTTCAGATAGAGGATGATTCCGGTGATGCTCATGGTGATCAGCGCCAGCCCCCACGCCAGCCCAAGGAACTTGCCGCCATCTCCCAATATCTCGCCGGTGTGCAGGCGCATCACCCAATCCTCGCCGTCAGGCTCAGATGTGATGATCGCGGCGGTTGCGGCGTTGACCGTCACCTTGACGGGCTCCGCCCCATCGAGATGAAACACAAAGGCCGGAACCGGAGCCTTGATGACCCAATCGACCGCCGCGACGGGGCGATTTCCGTAGCGCGCGAGAATGGTGGTGCGCGCCTTGTCGAGCGACACCGTATTTGACGGGAGCGGCGTTGACAGGGCAGCAGACGAGACGATTTCTGCCATCGCTTCCCGCGCGGATTCATCCTCACCAAAGATCGCCTCAATTTGGAGCCAGATGCCGGTCGCAGCGACCGAGATGAAAAACAGGATGCCGACGACGCTCAGCCAGCGGTGAATTTTTCTGTTGAGCATTTTATCCCATCCCTGACCCGAGCGGTCGCAATCATTGTCACCCGAACAAACTGACGATCTTCGCCAGCACATCATCACGCAGCGCGGCGGGCAGCGTGTCCACGAACTCCATCGGCGACACGATCAGCACGGGCCGATCAGCCTGTCGTTCGCGGCCTTGGGCGGGATTGAGCGACACCGTGTAACGTCCGCCCGCGTCACAGGATTTCCTTGCCCACAGCGGGCGCACCAAGCCATTCCCGGTCCTCTGGCGACAGCGGTATCGCCTTGTCAACCAAGCGGCCACCATCAACCGCACCGCCGACCGGTGCGCCAGCCACGACAAATCCATGCCCCAGCGGCCCGTGGCCCTGGCCGAAGCCGGGAGCCGCTTTGATGGCGGAGCGGACATAGTGCCGCGCGCGATCGACAGCCTCAGCTAGGTCCACCCCCTGCGCCAGGCCGGTTGCAATCGCGCTGGCGAGGGTGCAGCCGGTGCCGTGGGTGTGGCGGCTGATGATGCGCGGGGCGTTGAATCGCTGTTCGAGGTCCGGCGTCAGCAGCCAGTCGATCACCTCCTCCCCGTCCATGTGTCCGCCCTTGACCAGAACCGCGCGAACGCCTTGCGCAATCAGCCGGCGACCGGCGGCCACGGCCTGCGCTTCGGTCTGGATGTCGTTGCCAGTCAGG
>JAYVLC010000325.1:0-4530 GCA_043759675.1 Sphingosinicellaceae bacterium | reverse complement strand
ATCCGGTCGCTCGAACCATCGCATCTTGCCAAGCTTAAGCGGTTGCCCGCCAATCCGGCGGCGCGGGCGCTGGTCGACCGGCTGCGAGCCGAGGTGATCGGGGTGTTTGAGAAGCTTGGCGCGGCGCATCTGCAGGTGGCGCGCACCTATCCGTTACAGGCGTCGCATAGCCCGGCGACATGGGCCATTCTGGAGGCTGTGAAACGAGCGGTTGATCCAAGGGGCTTGATGAATCCGGGAAGTCTGGGATTATCATGACATGACCTATGCCGCCGCCGCCCTCCAGCTTGCCGCCCGCTCGGTTGAGCGCTGCGTCGATAAAGCGGCGGCGCGGGCGCAGATGCTGGCGATGATCGGGGAGATCGACGCCAAGATCATGGGCGCGCGCATCTTCATCCAGCAATATGGTGGTGCGCCGGTCAAGCTGGTGGTGCTGCCGGAATATGTGCTGACCAGCTATCCGGGTCGGATTTCGATCCCGGAGTTCGCCGACAAGGCCGCGCTGGAGATCGGCGGCGCGGAATATGAGTCGATGGGCGGCATTGCCCAGCGGCAGCAGATTTTCCTCAGCGGCAATGCCTATGAGGTCGATCCGCATTTCCCGGGCCTGTATTTCCAGACCAGTTTCGTGATCGCGCCCAACGGCAATGTCGTGTTGCGGTACCGTCGTCTCAATTCGATGTTTGCCCCGACGCCACATGATGTGTGGAGTAAATATCTCGATATCTACGGGATCGACGGGGTGTTTCCGGTGGCGCGGACTGAGATCGGTAATTTGGCTGCCATCGCATCCGAGGAAATCCTGTATCCCGAGATTGCCCGAGCTCATGCGTTGCGCGGGGCGGAGATTTTCGTGCATTCCTCATCGGAAATCGGGTCACCGATGTCCACGCCCAAGATGATCGCGAAGCGCGCCCGGGCGTTCGAGAGCATGGCCTATATCGTCTCCGCCAACACCGCCGGCATTACCGACACCGCGCTGCCGCTGGCATCAGCCGACGGCAATTCGATGGTGGTGGACTGGAAGGGGCAGGTGCTGGCGGAATCGAACAGCGGGGAAACCTTCACCGCCTTTGCCGATATCGATATCGGGGCGTTGCGGGCCGCACGGCGAAAGCCCGGCATGACCAACATGCTGTCGCGCCAGCGCACCGCGCTATTTGCATCGAGCTATGGCGGTGAAACCCACCAGCAGGCGAACGGATTGATCAAGGTCAATGACGTGATCACCCCCGACAGGGATTATTTCCAGCGAGTGAGCGAGGCAACAATTGCCCGGCTGGCCAAGGATGGGCTGATATGAGCGTCATGGAAGTTCCGCCGCCCTACACTGCGGTAACCCAGCATGCGGTGTTTCCAACGCCCAAGCATGATGAGGCAGCTCGGTTCAATTTTCTGGCCAACCTCAACAAACATCTGTCCGCCGGAATCGGTGGCGGCAATGCACTCGCCTATGAGCGACGGGTGTTGCCGGGCTTCATCAAGGAGCATGGCCGCGCGCCAAAGGATCGGTTCGAGATCCGCCACGCAATGAACAAGGATCCGTGGCACAGCTTCTGGTCGTCGATAAAGCGCAATTCGATGGAGATGCGTCAGCAGAATGGCCGTGCCATGGTACTGCGCCAGCTCGATGAGCTTGATGCCAAGGCGCGGCAGTTCAATGAGGGCCGCGATACGCTGAAACTGGACCCGTCGGTGAAGGTTCCGCGCTACCAGGCGGCGATCGATATCCATTGTATGCCGGGGTCATACCACGGCGAGGAACGGCCCGGTGATGTGTCGGCGGGTGCCAATTATGACTGCGGGATTTTTGCAACGACGGGCGGCGGGCTAGGTGCGTTGAACGATGGCGGCGGCATGGCGCTGGTTGACTGGATCAAGCGCGAACGGCCGGGTTGGTCGCCCAAGCGCATCCTCGATCTGGGTTGCACGATTGGCCACAACATCGTGCCGCTGGCGCTGGCCTTCCCCGAATGCGAGGTGATCGCGATTGATACCGCCGCACCGTCGCTGCGCTATGGCCATGCCCGGGCGCAGGCTTTGGGGGCCTATAATCTGAAGTTCGTGCAGATGAATGCCGAGGACATGTCGGCGTTTGACGACGGGTCGTTCGATTGGGTGCAGACGACGATGTATCTGCACGAGCTGTCCGGCACCGCGCTGCCGCGCATCGTTCAGGAAAGTGCCCGGGTCCTCGCACCGGGCGGACTGATGCTGCACCTGGAGCAGCCGCAATATTCCGACGCCATGCCTTTGTTCGAACAGTTTCTGCGGGACTGGGACGCCTTCAACAACAATGAACCCTTCTGGTCGTCGATGCATGCGCTTGATCTGAAAGGTATCATGGCCGAGGCCGGTTTACCGAGGGACTGCCAGTTCGTGACAGGCGTGACGGCTGTGGTTGATGAAACGGTGTTCCCCAAACAATCGCAGGGCAAGGGCGAAGATCATGGCCGCGCTGCGTCGTGGAACGCTTATGGTGCCTGGAAGCCAGCAGCATGACCGACGCAGTTGACTGGATCGCCCGCGCCGGGGCCAAGGCCAAGGGCAAGCGCCCCGCCTATTTCGCCGACCCAGCCACCGACCGGACACTGTCAATCGTGATGGCGCTTGCCGGCGAGATATCGGTGATGCGCGAGCGGCTGGACACCATCGAGCGATTGCTGGATGCCAAGGGCACGATCAGCCGCAGCGATATTGAGGGCTACGTGCCTGACACACTGGCCGGCAAGGAGCGCGGCCTGCTGATCAAGGATTATATTGCCCGGATCATGCGCGGGGTGCAGCAGGACATGGAAGCGCTCGAAGAGTTGGATTCGCCAAGTGTAGAGGAATTGAGCAAGGCAATCCGGGAGATGTGACTATGAATGCCAATCAACAACATGCGCGAGTTTTACTCGCCGAAGAAATGGCAACGTTCGCGGTGACCCGCGCGTCGGGTGACCATGTGGCTGCATGGAAAGCATTGGAGCAGGCCCATATAATCGCCCAACCATTCTTAGTGCTGCATCTGTCGGGCCACCTTGCGATGCTAAAATACGCCATCGAACGGCGCGAAGTCAGGGAAATCTATGCGCAAGCTGTGCGCCTTGTCCTTGCCCCATTTGGTGCACTTACAGGCCGAATTCCCATCGGCAACACCGGCAGATCAAATGTCAGCGCATTCAAACCCATGCCTATTGACCCCCGGCTCAAAGCAAGAATGGACAGCGTGAAGGCTAACCAATTGTAAATTGACCTAAAACGGCTTGGTCGCGCCGAGGAAGCAGACGCCGGAGATGGTGATCCAGTAGATATAGGCCGCAATCCGCGCCTGCGCGATTTCGCGCTCCAGCGCTGCCTGCTCAGCGGGATTTGGACCTTGCGCCAGCTTGCGGAACCGGGAGGTCCAGCGCCGCATCACCAGCCGGAGGAACAGGCCGATGCAAAGCGCAAAAGCGTAAAGGATCATCTTTGTCGGGTACCAATAACTGCCCTCGCTGACTTCGACTGGCCCCATACCATTGAAGGCCATCAGAGACACGATGATGATCCCGGCGATCAGCGGATAGCGCAGCCGTTCCTCCAGCATGGTGATCATGATGCCGCTGTCGGTTTCGCGGCGCAGGAAGGCCATCCAGGTCATGCCGAGCCAGATGGCAAAGAATATCCACATGGCGGACAAGCCGAAGCCGTCCAGGATTGGCAGGAAGCCGTAGATATGCCCCATGTGCAGACCAAGCGGCAGCAACATCACGATGCCGGTGCGGGCGAGAATATCGATCCGGTAGGCGGTTTCCATGTGCCGCCGCCGCTCCTCAAGCGACAGCGCGCTGTTGGTGACGTTATAGCTGGTCTGGAACACCCCCCATTCGCCACCCAGCCAATAGACCATCGCCAGGATATGCACCCAGCGCAGCACATCGAGTTCCTGCAAGTTCATCGGACGCCCCCATTCCAGATTTCAAACATTTGTCCGGACAAATTCCCCTTGGCAAGCATAAAATGCGTCGCCATGGTGGGTGCAAGGGAGATTGAGGCATGAAGCACCGCGTTATCGAGGGCCGACTGGCCTATACATCGCGCAAACCCGAGCGGATGGGGCAGGCGCGCGGGTTCGAAACCTTCATGTTCACCCGGCACAGCGACGGCAAAGTCACGATGCGTGCCCACTGCGAAATCGACGAGCCCGAGCCAACGGTGATGCGCGACATCATCTATTCGCTCGATGAGAATAACCAGCCGATGGACCTGCATGTGCGCCTGACGGTTGGCGACAGGTTCATGGGGTCAGGCTGGATGCGCTTTGACGGCGAAACGATCGAGTGCGAGTCGTTCGGACCATCCATCGGGCGGCTGTCGCAGCAAGTGAAGGCCGAGTTGCCAATCGATGGCTTTGGCACCCATCCGATCGTGTCCGACGGCTATATGCTGTCGACCAAAAGCTGGGCCGTCGGACAAAAGCACAAATTCAACTGCTACCTCCCGTCGCCCGACCACCGGGGCGCGACGCCGCCGATGATCGCCCATGTGAAGATTGATGCGGTCTAT
>JAYVLC010000324.1:0-1540 GCA_043759675.1 Sphingosinicellaceae bacterium | reverse complement strand
GCCGAGCGTGCGGCTGAATATCTGGCGCAGGGTTTCACGGCGTTGAAGTTTGATCCGGCCGGTCCCTATTCAGCGTTCGACGGTCGGCAATTGTCGCTGGAGGCGCTCGATCGATGCGAACGCTTTGCCCGGCAGCTGCGGGAAGCCGTCGGCACTAGGGCGGATTTGCTGTTTGGCACCCATGGTCAGATGACCGCAGCCGGGGCGATCCGGCTGGCGAAACGGCTCGAACCATTTGACCCGCTTTGGCTTGAAGAGCCGGTGCCGCCTGATGCACCCGACGAGATGGCCAAGGTAGCGCGGGCGACCAGCATTCCGATCGCGACCGGCGAGCGGCTGACCACCAAATATGATTTTGCGCGCCTGCTGAAAGCTGGCGCTGCCGCGATCCTGCAGATGAACCTTGGGCGGGTTGGCGGTATCCTTGAGGCCAAGAAGATCGCTGGCATGGCCGAGGTGTACCACGCCCAGATCGCGCCTCATCTGTATTGCGGGCCGGTGGTTGGGGCCGCCAATATCCAGATTGCCACCTGCTCGCCAAATTTCCTGATCCTCGAGAGCATCGAAAGCTGGGGCGGATTTCACACCGAGATCCTGATGTCGCCGATCCAGTTCGAGAATGGACACGTCATCCCGCCGACCGCGCCCGGCCTCGGGGTCGAGCTGAACGAGGTCGTGGCCCTTGCCAATCCGTACACCGGGGACATGCTCCACCTCGAAATGACCCAGCATCCCGTACGCTGATGGACGAATTTGACTATGTAATTGTTGGCGCGGGGACGGCGGGTTGTGTGGTTGCCAATCGCCTGTCGGCAGACGGCAGAGCCCGGGTGTTGGTGCTGGAGGCGGGGGGGTCAGACCGGACGGTCTGGATCCAGTTGCCGATCGGTTACGGCCGCACGTTCTTCGACCGGCGAATTAACTGGATGTACGATACCGACCCAGTGCCGGGCTTGGGCGGTCGGGCAAGCTATTGGCCTCGTGGCAAAGTGATCGGAGGATCGGGGTCGATCAACGCCATGGTCCATGTCCGCGGACAGCCTCATGACTATGACGACTGGGTTGCCATGGGCAATGCGGGCTGGGGCTGGGATGACGTGCTGCCCTATTTCATCCGGGCCGAGGATCATGACCTTGGCGCCAGCCAGTGGCACGGTACGGGTGGGCCACAGCATGTCACCGACATCAGCGCCACGGTGCATCCGCTGTGTCGGACCTTCATTGAGACCGGAAAAATTCTCGGCCTGCCGTTCACGCCGGATTTCAATGGAGCGGCACCGGAGGGCGTCGGCATCTATCAGATCAACACGCGCCGTGGCCGAAGGGCCTCAACCGCGAATGAATATCTTCGGCCAGCCCTGACGCGCCGCAACGTGGAGCTTCGCACCGGTGCCCACGCGACACGCATTTTGTTCGAGGGCAGGCGGGCAGTCGGGGTGGCGTACCGGAAAGGCGGCCAAATGCTCGAGGTCCGGGCACGGCGGGAGGTCATTCTCGCTGGCGGGTCGATAAATTCACCGCAGTTGCTCCAGCTATCGGG
>JAYVLC010000323.1:0-1658 GCA_043759675.1 Sphingosinicellaceae bacterium | reverse complement strand
CTGGCTGTATCGGGGCGAGCTGTATTTTGTTTCGAGGCTGATCAACCACATCTCGCGGCTGCTGACTGGCATCGACATTCATCCCGGCGCGGTGATCGGCCGCAATTTCTTCATTGACCACGGCTTTGTCGTGATTGGCGAGACCGCCGAGATTGGCGACAATGTCACAATTTACCAATGTGTTACGCTTGGCGGGACCGACCCGTCGAACGGTGTGGACGGGAAACGCCACCCAACATTGCTTGATGGCGTCATTGTCGGGTCGGGCGCGCAGGTTCTTGGACCCGTCACGGTTGGAAGTCGGGCGCGGATTGGGGCCAATGCTGTCGTCACCCGCGATGTGCCGGATGGCGCAACGATGGTCGGCATCCCGGCGCGCGCCGTACCTGTCGATGCCGAGGACTATGCCAAGCCGTTTTTGCCTTACGGCACCCCGTGCAGCGAGCGCTTCGATCCGCAAACCCAGCAGCTCGATCTGCTAAAATGCGAAGTCGATACGCTGCGCAAGCGGCTTGAGGGGATGATCGACGCGCGCGATGCAGCTCCGCACCGCAAGAAAGCTGGCGACGCGGCCTGATGGGGGTCGTCACCCAATTCCCACAGCCTGATGCCGGTCAGATCGTCTTTGACCGGCTGGAACTCAACATCATCCTGAACCTCTATGGCCGCATGGTCGCGCAAGGGGAGTGGCGCGACTATGCCATATCGATGGACAAAGAGGTTGCTGTATTCTCCGCCTTTCGGCGCGCGTCGGAACGCCCCGAAGTGCAGGTGGTCAAACGCCCTGCGCTACGGCTCAAACAAGGGCAATATGCCCTGCACAGCGAGGGCAGTGCGGTCCTGGCACGTGGCACGGACCTGAAGTCCGTCCTCGCGCCACTGGAGCGCAGACTGATGAAGCTGGTGGACGCCTGACACCCCTCCCCCGGCCTGGCAGGCGAGCGGGCGGGGCAACCAGATCAGACGGTCGCCGGCAGCTTTGCGCCGAGGTCGCTCGGCAGCATGGCAACAATCCGGCTACGGATCGGACGCCAGCCCGCTGACAACAGCACGAGGAACAGCCCCAACACCAATGTGGTGTAGGCGATTCCCATCTCCACGGGCGCGGCGCTCTGGAACAAGGCCTGGACCGCCCACCCCATGTAGAGCAGCGCCGAGACGAGGATGGCCCGCCGGTCGATCGCCAGCGCGACCGCGGTCAGCACAAGGTATGTGCCAACCACGCCAGCGGCTTCGAGGTCGGACGCGACCCCACCCCTGACACCGGACAGGACGAACATCGGATGCACGATCATTGGTGCAGCAAAAAAGTGCAGCCAGAAAGCAATATCGGTTCGACGGGTCGAGCGTTCGCGGTCACTGAAATCAAACCGCATCGCCAGTGCAAACATCGCCACGCCGCATAGCGCGGTGGCACCGAGCACGAGTTCGACATTGCCGGTCGATGCTGCTGCCGCCAGCGAGACCACAATGCCCGACACCGCAGCCGCACCGGCAGCGACCGTGATCGGCACCTGAAACCGCCGCCAATGCGCCGCTGCTGCCGCACAGGCCACTGCGCCGGCGATGACCGCGTAGATGCTACCCTCGCCGATACTGACATTGCCCTGAACGCCGGCCAGCGCCGCAATCACGGTCCCCGCCGTGACAAAGGCGCT
>JAYVLC010000322.1:0-4244 GCA_043759675.1 Sphingosinicellaceae bacterium | reverse complement strand
TAGGCGTCGCGGTGCTTGGCGATGTAGTCGGCGATGTCCGACTGCCCCCAGCGTGGCCAGTGGTGGGAGGTGAATACCACATCGCTGCGCCCGCCATAGCTGCGCAGCGCCTGCCCCAGATAGTCGCTCCACGCCTTGGCATCGCGGACCAGCGCGCCGCGCGGCGTCAGCACATTGTGCATCGCACCATTGCCATTCTCGGCAAGGCAGAGTGCACGGCTGGCTGGCAGATAGAAATTCATCTCGGCAGGCGCCTCGGTGCCCGGCGTCATCTGGAATTCGACGGCCACACCGTCGATCACGGCTGTTTCGCCCGTAGACTTCACCTCGTGCGTTGGCGGGATCAGCGTGATCGCGCCGCCGGTACCGCGCGGCCCGATACCGGTGCCGACCATCCCCTCCGGTCCGGCAGGAAGCCCAGCTCCGAACATGTAAAGCGCCCGCCTGCTCATGGCATTGCCGGCGATGATATTCTCGCTGACGGCATGTTCAAGGAAGCCCGACGGCGCATAGACTGCGATCTTGCCGCTCGCGACATCAGCCGGGTCAACAATGCCCTTGGCCCCGCCGAAGTGATCGACGTGGCTGTGGGTATAGATCATCGCCACGATTGGGCGCGCGCCGAGTTGGGCCGTCACAACGCTCATCGCGGCCTTTGCCGCATCGGCAGTGGTCAGCGGATCAACGATGATCCAGCCGGTCTTGCCCTCGATGATCGTCATGTTCGACAGGTCAAAACCCCGCACCTGCCAGATACCGTCGGCGACCTTGAACAGCCCATGCATCGCGGTCAGTTGCGCGTTGCGCCACAGGCTCGGGTTAACGCTGGCCGGGTCGCTACCCTTCAGAAATTCAAACGCATCAAGGTCGCGGAGCACGGTTCCATCGGCCCCGATGATCTTCCCGCCAGGGAGTGTGGCAATGAACCCACGCCCCGCCCGTTCAAAATCGGCGGCGTCGGCGAAATTGAGGCTGGCAGCCGCGTCCGCGTTGAGCTTCACCGTCGTCGCGCTCGGTGGAGCCGCAACCGCTGCCGCCGTCCACATCGCTGCACCCAGCATCAATATCTGTCGCATGTCGCTCTCCCCTTGATTTTGTGACATCATCGCCCTGTTTGGCAGGGGAGCGCAACATGGCGAAGGTGACGGGTTTGGGCGGTATATTCTGGAAGGTCGCTGATCCGGCCGCGAGCCAGACATGGTACCGGGAAAATCTCGGCGTCGGCGGCGAGTGGGGCGCGATGTTCTGTCACCGCGATGATACGCCGGACGGTTTTGCGCAAGTCAGCCAGTTCAAGGCGGCAACTGACTATTTCGATCCGAGCCCGCACAATTTCATGATCAATCTACGCGTTGATGATCTTGACGGCTTCATCGTCGAGCTGGAGGCCAAGGGTATTGCGGTCCTCGGCCGCCAGAATGAGGACTATGGTAAGTTCGCCTGGATCCTCGACCCTGACGGTGTCAAGGTAGAGCTATGGCAACAGCTTGGCGCTGCTCCATGAAAGCATTGGGCTTCAGCAGGAACCGCACCTTCTTGCTCTCAAAGTCCAGCGAAACCCGCTTGAAGCTTTGCAGCACATCAGCACCAAGCAGCAACGCGGGCTGTTTCAGCAGACCGAACTTCTTGAACGGATGCGCGTCGGAATAGGCGACCTGCACATTGCTGAGCTCGAACCCGCCGAGCCGGATCGTCGGCATCGTCGTCAGGTCGGCGGACAGCTTGCGCCCGGTCACGCTGATCAGTTCAACCGGCACTCCCCGACGTGATCCGCCCTCTCGGGTCATCAGCCGCCGGAGCGCCAGATTGCCGACCGTGATCTGGGCCCCCGAATCGACGATGGCGTAGACCTTCTTGCCGTTGATCGACGCATCAACAAGCACCAGCTGCCCGAACCGCCGTTTGGCGAGGACGGTGATGGTCTCGCCGTCGCCGCTCGTCTCGGCGCTGTCTGGTTTTACGGTTGATGATCTCAACGTCAGCTTGGCCGCGTCAAAATCCATCACGATCCGGTGTCCGGCCAGAGCATCAATCCCCAGCAAGCCAGCCACGCCCAGGTCACCATCCTTCAATGCAGGCGCGCGCACATTGACCAAATGATGGGTGCCGACATCCAAACGGGCGATTGTCACCGTCCGCACCCTGTCGATGCCAGCCATACCGTTCAGCGACACATCCTCGCCCGCCGGCAGCTTCAGTTTTGCGGCGAGGCCAGCCGAAATCGCGGTCCGGTCGGCACCCGTATCGACCGCGAACGCGAACGGCCCTTGCCCGTTGATCATCACATCGACCGTCATCCGCGCCAATATGTCGGTACGCGCGTTGAGCGTCGTCTCCGGCCCGAGGAGTTCGCCCGGCTCGGCTGCCCGCCGCTCCGCGTCCGTCGCCTGTGCGACGGCACTTGTACCCGTGAGCGCCGTCAGCAAGGCCCAAGCGCAAACCGCATCCGCGAACCGCATACAACCTCCTCCGTCGATTGCGCACTGTTGCACAACCCGAAGCCATCCGTCACGCCTCCGCGACCAACGGCCAATGGCCAACGACCAACGACCAACGACGGCCTCCCTCAATGTCGGCGGCGACCGGTGCCGTTTGCAAACATTGCAAGTCTGCTATCCTTGGCGGCGTGGATGCAGACAAGCACTTGCAGGAGAGACTTCGGGCCGAAGCTGCGCGTCTTGGTTTTGCTGCCTTCGGGGTCGCGCGCGCCGATGCGGCACCGCTGTCGGCCGCGCGGCTCGCGGCGTGGATCGCGGACGGCTGTCATGGCGACATGTTGTGGATGGCGGACACGATGGCGCGGCGATCCTCACCGACCGCGCTGTGGCCCGACGTGAAATCGGTGGTGATGCTCGGGATGCCCTATTCGCCTGCGCTCTCTGCACTGCGTCACCGGGATGCGCCGGATGTCGGAGTGGTGTCAGTCTATGCGTTGGGCGGCGATTATCATGATCTGATCAAGCGGCGTCTGAAGGCGTTGGCGCGCTGGCTGGTTGCTGAGGTCCGTGCTGAACTGAAAGTGTTTGTCGATACGGCACCCGTCATGGAAAAGCCGCTGGCCGAGGCCGCCGGACTTGGCTGGCAGGGGAAGCATACCAACCTTGTCTCGCGCGATCACGGGTCGTGGCTGTTCCTCGGGGCGATCTACACGACGATTGAATTGCCGCCGACAGTCACCTCGCAACCGAGCTGCGGCAGTTGCACCGCCTGCCAGACCGCCTGTCCAACCGATGCCTTTCCGGCCCCCTACCGGCTTGATGCGCGGCGCTGCATTTCCTACCTGACCATAGAGCATAGAGGGCCAATCCCGTTGGAGTTCCGGCGCGCCATCGGCAACCGGATTTATGGCTGCGACGATTGTCTGGCGGTTTGCCCGTGGAACAAATTCGCTGTCGCCTCGGCAGAAATGGCGTTTGCGCCGCGCGCCGAGCTGACCGCACCGCTGCTTGGTGACCTGCTTGACCTCGATGATGCGGCGTTCCGGGAGATGTTCAGCGGGTCGCCCGTCAAACGGATCGGGCGCGACCGGTTTGTCCGCAATGTTGCGATTGCTGCCGGGAACAGTGGTGATGTCCGACTGGCCTCGAAACTGGCGGCGCTGGCGGGTGATCCGTCCGATGTCGTGCGTGACGCCGCCGGTTGGGCCCTCGGGGAACTTGGCATTTGATCTGCCTGCCCCTAAGCAGCGCTCCGACTTGAATAGGAACCAGCATGACCCGCCAACTTGACGTCCTTGCCATCGGCAACGCCATTGTCGACGTGATCGCCACTGCCGACGATGATTTTCTGACAGCGGAAGGGCTGGCCAAGGGATCGATGCGGCTGATCGATGCGGCAGAGGCCACCCGGCTCTATGGCCGGATGCGCAGCGCCCGCGAAATGTCGGGCGGGTCTGGTGCCAATGCGGCGGCCGGGATCGCTGCACTTGGCTCCTCGGTGTCCTTTGTCGGCCGCGTCGCAGACGATCAACTCGGTCAGGTGTTCGCGCATGATATCCGCGCCGCGGGCGTCGAATATCTCACTCCATTTGCCGACACCGGCAATCCAACCGCGCGCTGCCTGATCCTCGTTACGCCTGATGCCCAGCGCACGATGAACACGTTCCTTGGCGCATCGCAGGACCTGACCCGCGCCGACGTCGATTATGACCTCGTGAAGGAGGCGGGCATCACCTATCTCGAAGGCTATCTCTGGGACCCGCCAGCCCCGCGCGAAGCGATGGTCGTGGCACTGGAAGTGGCGCG
>JAYVLC010000321.1:0-2035 GCA_043759675.1 Sphingosinicellaceae bacterium | reverse complement strand
CTGCTGCAACCCTGGACCGGCCCCTATGACGGCGTACCCCCGTGGGACAAGGTCCGCCCTGAGCTGTTCAAGCCTGCCTTCATGGCCGCAATCGACATGCAGCGGGCCGAAGTCGCGGCGATTGTCGCAAACCCGGCCGCGCCAAACTTTGCCAACACCATCGAAGCCCTCGAACGGGCGGGAAAGCCGCTCGGCCGGGTCGGCACCCTGTTCGGGGTGATGACCGCCAACATGAACAGCCCGGTGTATCAGGGCCTCGACAAGGAACTTTCGCCGATCCTGTCTGCCGCCGATGACGAGATCACCTTCGACAAGGGCCTGTTCGTGCGCATCGCTGCGGTCTACGCCAGCCGCGAAACGTCGGGACTGACCACCGAACAGCAACGGCTGACCAAGCGCGCCTATGACGGCTATGTCCGCCTCGGAGCCAGACTCAGTGATGCGCAAAAGGCGCAGCTTTCGGCATACAACCAGCAGCTCGCGACGCTGTTCACCGATTTCAACAGCAAGCTGCTTGCCGACGAAGATACCTGGACGGTCATCGGCACGTCCGCCGATCTGGCAGGCCTGCCCGCCTCGATCGTCGCAGCGATGAAGGCCGCCGCCGATGACCGCAACCTTCCCGGCAAATGGGTCGTCGTCAACACACGGTCCTCGGTTGATCCGTTCCTGACCTTCAGCGCCAATCGGGCCCTTCGCGAGACCGTCTGGAAAAAATTCAAGAACCGTGGCGACAACGGCGACGCCAACGACACCAACGAGGCGATCACCAAAATCGTCAAGCTGCGTGCCGACCGCGCCCATCTGCTCGGCTTTGCCACCCACGCCAACTTCCGGATGGCCGACACGATGGCCAAGGACCCCGCCAAAGCGATGGACCTGATGATGCGGGTCTGGAAGCCAGCCGTTCAGCGCGTCCATGAGGAGGTCGCCGACATGCAGGCGCTGGCTGGCAAGGACGGCACCAAGCTGACCATCGAGCCGTGGGACTATAATTATTACGCCGAGAAAGTCCGCAAGGACCGCTACGCGCTCGATACCAACGAGCTCAAAAGCTATTTCGAACTCGGCAATATGGTGAAGGCCTCCTTCCATATGGCCGAGCGGCTGTACGGGATCAGCTTCACCGAAATTACCGGCAAAGTGCCGGTGTTCGAGCCGAACATGCGGGTTTTCGAGGTGCACGACAAAGCGTCGGGCAAGCTGATCGGCCTGTTCTACCGCGACGACTTCGCGCGCCAGTACAAGCAGTCCGGCGCGTGGATGAACACCTACCGCGGACCGGAACGGCTCGACGGCGTCACCACCACGCTGGCCTCGAACAATAATAATTTTGTGAAGGGCGCACCCGGCGAGCCTGTCCTTATCAGTCTCGACGATGCCAAGACGCTGTTCCACGAGTTTGGTCACGCCATCCACTATCTCGTCTCGACCAACACATATCCCGGCTTGCTCAATACACCGCGCGATTTCGTCGAATTCCCGAGCCAGGTTCACGAAAATTGGGTGCTGACCCGCGACATCCTCGACAATTATGCCCGCCACTACCAAACCGGCGCGCCGATGCCGCAGGCGCTGGTCGACAAGGTCAAAAATGCCTCAAAGTTCAACCAGGGCTATGCCACGGTTGAATATCTCGCCTCGGCCATCGTCGATATGAAGATGCATACCCTCCCTGATGGGATCATCGACCCCGACAAGTTCGAGCGTGACACGCTGATCGAGATCGGCGCCCCGAAGGAAGTTGCGATGCGCCACCGCACTCCGCAGTTCGGGCATTTGTTCAGTGGCGACGGATATTCGGCCGGCTATTATTCCTACCTCTGGTCAGACGTGATGGCGTCCGACAGCTGGGCGGCGTTTGAAGAAGCAGGCGACCCGTTCAACCCCGAAGTCGCCGCCCGCTTCAAATCGATCATCCTGGCACAAGGCAACAGCGTCGACCGTGCCGAGGCCTACCGCGCCTTCCGCGGCCGCGACCCCGACGTCAACGCCCTGCTCAAGAACCGCGGCTTCCCGGTCGAGGGGAAATAGG
>JAYVLC010000320.1:0-2488 GCA_043759675.1 Sphingosinicellaceae bacterium | reverse complement strand
CGTGTGGCCAGCACCTTGCGGCCGCCGACAGTCGACATGCGCGAGCGGAAGCCGTGGCGGCGCTTGCGGACGAGACGGCTCGGTTGGAACGTGCGCTTCATTGGTCAGACCTTCAGGTGTACAGCAAAGCGGCCCGCCAGCAGGGAGCGAGCCGAATTCAGGGGCGGGGCATAGCGGGGGGAGGCGGAGAGGTCAAGGTAGCGGCGTTTCAACTTTCTGCTTGTATCGGGCGCGCCGCGCGGGTGGTATCGCAAACTATGATCACAGATCCGAATCCCGCCCCGCCTGCTCCGCTCTGGCGTCGCCTTCTGCCACTGGCGCTGTTGCTCGCCGCACTGGCCGCATTCCTTGCACTGGGTGGCAGGCAATATCTGTCATGGGACGCCGTTTCGGCGCGCTACGGCGAACTGACCGGCTTTGTTGCGGCGCACAAGGTGCAGGCGGCGCTGATCTTTGTGGCGGTCTATGTCGCGGTCGTCGCGATGGTATTTGTGCCGGTGGCGTCGGTCCTGACCATTTCGAGCGGGCTGTTGTTCGGCACGGTGCTGGGTGGGTCACTGACGGTCGTCGGGGCAACAGTCGGCGCGACCATCGTGTTCCTGTCGTCGCGCAGTGCCTTTGGCGATCTGTTGAAGCAGCGGGCCGGTGGGGCGCTGGCGTCGTTGCGGGACGGGTTTGAACGCGATGCCTTTTCCTACCTGCTGGCGCTGCGGTTGACCCCGGTGGTGCCATTCTGGGTGATCAATCTCGCCGCCGGGCTGTTCGGGGTGCGACTCTGGCAGTTCTTTGCAGCGACGGCGCTCGGCATCATTCCGGCGACCTTCATCTTTGCCAGTATCGGCACCGGGGCTGGCGTCGCGCTGGCCGCCGGGCGCAGTGTGGCGTTTGGCGATCTGGTCCGGCAGCCGCAGATTTTCCTGCCGCTGGTCGGTCTGGGCCTGTTGTCGCTGATCCCGGTGATCGTGAAGAAGCTGCGCAAGGCATGAGTGATTACACCCACGATATCGCGATCATCGGTGCAGGCGCTGCGGGGCTGGTGACCGCAGGCGGCGCGGCGCAACTGGGCGCGCGGGTGGTGCTGTTCGAACCCGGCGAGATGGGGGGGGAGTGTCTCAACACCGGCTGCGTGCCATCCAAGGCGCTGCTCGCCGCTGCCCATGCCGCGCATGTTGCCAGCACGGCAGGCGGGTTCGGGGTGCGTTACGCCGCGCCCCTCGTCGATTGGGCGGCGGTCAGTGCGCATGTCCACGGGGTGATCGAGGCGATTGCCCCGCACGACAGCGTCGAGCGGTTTGAGGGTTTTGGTGTCGAGGTCGTGCGCGAATATGCGCAGCTGACCGGGCGGGACACGCTGGCGGCGGGCGGCAAGACCTACCGGGCCAAGCGCATCGTCATTGCGACCGGGTCCGCGCCTGCTGTCCCGCCAATCCCGGGCCTGCAGGACGTGCCGTACCTAACCAATGAAACCATATTCGGCCTGCCCGAACAGCCCGAACATCTGGTCATCCTTGGCGGCGGGGCGATTGGCTGCGAGCTGGCGCAGGCGCACCGGCGGCTTGGTTGCGCTGTGACGGTCATCGAGGCCGATAAACTGTTGCCGCGTGATGATCCGGAGTTTGTCGCGGTCGTCCGCGCTGCCCTGATCGCCGACGGCGTGACGGTGATCGAAGGCGTCAAGGGCACCGCTGTCTCTGGCGCAGTCAGCGTGACGCTGGAGGATGGGCGGATCATCACCGGCAGTCATCTGCTGGTCGCAGCGGGCCGGACCGCTCGAACGGCGGGATTCGGGCTGGACCTTGCCGGGGTCGCGGTTGGGCGGAACGGCATCAAGGTCGATGCCCGGCTGCGCACGACCAACAGACGCATCTTTGCTGCCGGCGACTGCCGCGATGGCCCCCGCCTGACCCACGCGGCCGGCTATGACGCCGGCATCCTGATCCGCAATCTGA
The DNA here is from genome assembly GCA_043759675.1 of Sphingosinicellaceae bacterium. GTDB lineage: Bacteria > Pseudomonadota > Alphaproteobacteria > Sphingomonadales > Sphingomonadaceae > JADCGM01. The sequence goes on along the minus strand of JAYVLC010000320.1, from coordinate 539 downwards.
TTTTCCGCCTGCCCGCCAAAGCCGATTACTCGGTGTTGCCGTGGGTGACCTTCACCGATCCCGAACTGGCGCAGGTTGGCCCGACAGAGGCGGAGGCGCGCGCCAGATGGGGGGACAGGCTGGTCGTGCTCAGGTCCGGCTTTGACCACAACGACCGGGGGGTGGCGGAACGGCGCACCGCGGGCGGGCTCAAGGTCATGGCGGTTGGCGGACGTGCTGTCGGCGCAACCGTCTGCGGTCCGGCGGCAGGCGAGATCATCCAATATTGGGAATTGGCGATCCGCACCCGGCTGAAACTCAGCAGCCTGTCGGGTGGCATGGCCCCCTATCCGACCTTTGGCGAGATTTCGAAGGCGACGGCAGGTAGCGCATTCACCGCGTCTTTGTTCTCACCGCGGGTCCGCGCCATCGTCCGCTTGCTGCTCCGGCTTCCCTGATCGGGGCTTGCGGCGCAGCGCCCAGTCGGTCCAGCTGCCCGCCTTGGGGTAGCGGCGTTTCAACACGGTATAGCGCCGCCGGGCCCAGAGCGAATTTCTCAG
>JAYVLC010000319.1:0-5776 GCA_043759675.1 Sphingosinicellaceae bacterium | reverse complement strand
GCCACCAGCGCGGCGGTGTTGATCCGATATTTGCGCGCCTGCGGGGCCGATGCTGACCATTATATCCCGGACCGGCTGATGGAAGGCTATGGCCCCGGCGGCGATGCGCTGGAAATGCTGGCGGCGGCGGGTAAGCGGCTGGCGATCACGGTGGATTGCGGGACCCAGGCGTTTGAGGCGCTGGCCCGGGCGAAGGCGACCGGCCTCGATGTGATCGTGGTCGATCACCACAAAGCGTCAACCATGCTCCCTGATTGCATCGCGGTGGTCAATCCGAACCGGCTTGATGAGGGGGAGGGCGCGCAATATGGCCATGTCGCAGCGGTCGGCATGGCGTTTCTGCTGGTCGTCGCGATCAACCGTCAGCTGCGGACGGACGGATGGTTTGCGAGCCGTGCGGAACCAAAGCTGATCGACCTGCTCGACCTTGTGGCGCTTGGAACGGTCGCCGATGTTGTGCCGCTGACCGGCCTTAACCGCGCGTTCGTGGCGCAAGGTGTCAAGGTGATGGCGCAGCGCAAGAACATCGGCATGGCGGCGCTGATTGATGTGTCGCGGCTCGACCGGGCCCCGCAGGCTGGCGATCTTGGTTTCTTGCTCGGGCCGCGGATCAACGCCGGTGGCCGGGTCGGGAAATCCGACCTTGGGGTGCGGCTGCTGACCACCGATGATGGGGACGAAGCAAAAGTGCTGGCGGCGGAGCTGGACCGCCTCAACATCGAGCGCCGGACCATTGAAACGCTGGTGACCGAGGCGGCAACCGATGCAGCATCGCGCACCGGGAATGAAGCGGTTGCGGTGATCGCCGGTCACGGATGGCACCCAGGCGTCATCGGAATTGTCGCGGGCCGCCTCAAGGAGCGGCTGAACAAGCCGGTGATCGTGATTGCTATTGATGCCGACGCGATTGGCAAGGGGTCGGGACGGTCGCTGCCAGGCGTTGATCTGGGCGGGGCGATCCTTGCCGCAAACGATGAAGGGTTGCTGGTGGCAGGCGGCGGCCATGCGATGGCGGCCGGGCTGACCGTGGAGGCGGGGAAGATCGCGGCTCTGTCGGAATATCTGAACGCGCGGCTGGCCGGCGATGTGGCAAAATCCCGCGATTCGACGTCGCTCCAGCTTGATGCCGCGCTGTCGATTGGCGGGATTTCTGTCGAACTCGCCGAAGCGCTTGATGGCGCGGGGCCATATGGCATGGGCTGGCCGCAGCCGCGTGTGGCGGCCGGGCCATGCTATGTGGTGTCGTGCGACCGGGTCGGGGTCGATCATTTGCGGTTGATTCTGAGCTCACCCGAGGGCGGCCGCCTGAAGGCGATGGCGTTCCGGCAAGCTGATTCTGTATTGGGGCAGGCGCTTGCCAATAGCCGGGGCCGCAAATTCTATGTCGCAGGCCGGGTGAAACGTGACGATTGGGGCAGCAAACCCAAGGCCGAGTTGCACCTTGAGGATGCGGCCTGGGTCGAATAGCGCCGACAAGCGGTTGACCCTTTGCCCCCCCCCAGCTAAGCCGCCGCTTCGCTTGAACGGTCCCATCGTCTAGCGGTCCAGGACGTCGCCCTTTCACGGCGAAGACACGGGTTCGATTCCCGTTGGGATCACCACAAGACGCGGGCATTGCCGGGGGCACTGTCCGGCATGTGGGGATGGCGAGCCAAGCGAGCCTCACCAGCCACCAGTATTTTGTTGATTGGCTAACGCCTTGCTTGTATATGACATGTGTTGGTCGCTGGTCGCTATTTACAGCCGGTGGTCACCTAGCTAGGGGTTCCCTTCGGGGGACCCCTTATTGTTATGAGGCTATTTCAAGCGGCAGTTTTTGTGGACGCGGGCTATTTGTTCGCCCAGGCGTCGGTCGCATTGACTGGTGAGAAGCAGCCCCGAACCAGCGTTCAGCTCAACCCGGCTGCCACCATAAGCGCACTCAAGACTGCCGCCCGAGAGGCAGCAGATGGCGCAAGGCTGTTACGGATCTATTGGTATGATGGGGTCTCGCCTGCGCGTGGCATGTCGGCGGAGCAGACCAACCTTGGACAGATGTCCGATGTTAAATTGCGGCTGGGCTTCATCAATAATTTTGGGCAGCAGAAGGGCGTCGATTCGCTGATCGTTACTGATTTGATTGAGTTGGCCCGCAACCGCGCAATTTCTGACGCGGTGATTTTGTCCGGGGACGAGGATATCCGGGTCGGTGTGCAGGTTGCCCAAACCTTCGGTGTTCGCGTTCATTTGATTGGCATCAAGCCGGCCCGGGGCTCGCAGGCCATGACCTTATTGCAGGAATGCGACACCACGCGGGAATGGGATGCAGGCGTCGTCGGCGGGATGGTTTCGCTGGGCAGCCCAAAGAGCGCCAGGATTGTTCCGGCTGCCACGATGAATTTGATTGCAGATTCTGCCAAACATCCTGCGGCTCAACTTGGCCAATGTACGCCTGAAGTGCAGGCTGCGTTTGAAGTGGAAGTCGCAGAATCTCTCGACTCGCTGGATGCTGCCCAGCGCCTCCAGTTCCGGTCTGCCATCGAGGCTGCCCGGGGCGCGTTGCCTCCTGAACTGGACAGGCCGCTTCTGGCGCGAACACGGAATCGTCTTGGCCGTGATCTTGAAGATTTTGAACGTCGGGCGTTGCGTCGCCTCCTTTCAGATAAACTTGCGACCTAGATTCTTGCGGAGTGCCCATGTCGAACACCATCATCCTGAAGTTGACCGAGGACGAGGCCGCCATCATTGGCGATGCGCTTGAAACTGATGCGGATAGCTATGACGATTCGATCAATGATGCCCGGGCCAACGGCCAGCGTGCTGACGTCGTGACATTTACCGAGGCGCGCGATCGCATCCGGGCGGTGCTGGTCAAGGTGCGCGAACTGGTCGGCGAATAGCCTTCCCCAAAACATCAGGCTTCCCGCTGCTGCATCTCGCCGTCATGGTGCGCGCAGCAATTCAGGGAGCAGGACATGACGTCACCGATTTTTGATCTCACCGGCAAAACTGCCGTCGTCACTGGCTCCTCGCGCGGGATCGGCAAGGCGATTGCGCACCGGCTTGCCGAGCACGGTGCCAATGTTGTCGTGTCCAGCCGCAAGATCGACGCCTGTCAGGCAGCGGTCGACGAGATCAATGCAGCTGTCGGTCGCCATGCGGCCATCGCGGTGCCTGCCAATATTTCGTCGAAGGATGACCTGCGCAACCTGGTCGGCAGCGCGACCACGACGTTTGGCAAGCTCGACATCCTCGTCTGCAACGCGGCGTCAAACCCCTATTTCGGGCCGATGGCTGATATTGCCGACGAGCAGCTCAACAAAATCCTCCAGAACAACATCGTGTCGAATCACTGGCTGGTGCAATTTGCCGCCCCCCAGATGATCGAGCGCAAATCGGGGTCGATCATTGTCATTTCCTCGATTGGTGGCCTGCGTGCCTCGACGGTCATCGGGGCCTATTGCATCTCAAAGGCCGCCGACCTGCAACTGGTCCGCAACTATGCTGCCGAATATGGGCCGTCGGGCCTCACCGTGAACGCAATCTGCCCCGGCCTTGTTCAGACCGATTTCGCCAAGGCGTTGTGGGACAATCCGGATATTCTAAGGCAGGCGACGGCGCATTCCTGCCTGAAGCGCATCGGGCAGCCCGATGAAATCGCCGGGATGGCGGTGTTCCTCGCATCGAAAGCTGGCGGCTTCACGACCGGGCAAGCGTTCGCCATCGACGGCGGGGCGACCGTGTTATGAGACGCGCGCTTTTCCTAGCAGGAATGATCGGACTGGCAGCCGCAGGGCCGCTGCCAACAATGACGCCCGATATCCCGAAAAGCTATGCCGCCCCGACCGACCGGCAGGATGTTGAGCTGCGCGAAGTGATGATCCCGATGCGCGATGGGGTGAAATTGCACACCGTGATCATCGTGCCAAAGGGCATCAAGAACGCGCCGATCATCTTTGTGCGGACCCCCTACAATGCCGCCGAGGCTGCCGAAAAAACCGCATTGCGCCGCGATATTGCCAGTCGCTGCGGTATCGAGCCGGTGCTGGACGGCTATATTTGCGCTATTCAGGATATTCGCGGCAAATATGGGTCGGAGGGTGATTATGTCATGACCCGGCCGTTGCGCGGCTCGATCAACGACACCGCCACCGATCATGCCACGGACAGCCGCGACAGCGTCGCCTGGCTGGTCAAGAATGTACCGGAAACCAATGGACGGGTTGGGCTGACCGGCGGCTCCTACGTCGGCTACACCGTCCTGATGGGCACGATTGATCCGCATCCGGCGGTAAAGGTGGCAGTTGCCATCTCTCCGATGGTGGACGGCTGGATTGGCGACGACTGGTTCCAGAATGGTGCCTTCCGGCAGAACAGCTATGATTTTGTCAGCGAACAGAACAGCGTGAAGGGGGCAGGAGACGCCCCTTTGCGCTCCGAAGCCGATGATTATGCCGAATTTCTGGCAGCGGGATCGGCCAATGCCTATGCCCGCAGCCGCTTTGGCGGGCAGCTGCCGTTTGCGCTAAAGCTGGCTGAACATCCCAACTACGACGCCTGGTGGCAGGAGCAGGCCGTTGACCGGCTATTGGCGGCGCGGCCGATCAACGTGCCGTTGATGATCGTCACCAGCCAGTGGGATCAGGAGGATATCTATGGCGGACAGGCGGTCTGGAAGGCGCTGAAAGACAAGCCCGACGCTGCCGGTCGGTTGTTCCTTGTGATGGGCCCCTGGCATCACAGCCAGATGATCCGCAACGGATCGACGCTGGGTGCGTTGAAGTTCCCGAATGACACGTCACTGACCTTCCGCCGCACCTATCTGAAGCCGTTTTTCGATCACCACCTGAAGGGCGCAGATGACCCCAAACAGCCGCGCGTGCTGAGCTACGCCACCGGCCCCGATGTCTGGCGTCACCTGGACCAGTGGCCGCTGTCCTGCGCCAGCGGGTGCCAGCACGTTGCGCAAAACTGGTATCTGGGCGGTGACGGGTCGCTGGGCCCGACGCCGAATGCGGCCCGGTCGGTGGTGCGCTATGTCAGCGACCCGACCCGCCCGGTTCCCTATGTGAAACGCTCGATCAGTTTCGGGGATGGCGCGGCGTGGAGCCCGTGGCTGGTCAGTGATCAGCGCCATGTCGGCGACCGGACCGATGTCGTCAGTTTCACCACCTCGGTGCTCGACAAGCCGGTGCATATTGCAGGCGAGACCATTGCCAAACTGGTGGCCGCGACCACCGGCACCGACGGTGACTTCGTTGTTAAACTGATCGATGTTTATCCCGGGCAATATCCGCAGAATCCGGAGATGGCCGGCTATCAGCTGGGCATTGCGATGGAGATTTTCCGGGGACGGTTCCGGGAGTCGTTCGAGACACCCAAGCCGATCGCTGCAAACAAGTCTTTGCTTTATACGTTTGCCCTGCCGCACGCCAATCATGTGTTCCTGCCGGGGCACCGGATCATGGTGCAGGTCCAGTCGAGCTGGTTCCCGCTGTATGATCGCAACCCGCAGACCTTTGTGCCCAACATCTTCGATGCCAAACCCGAAGACTATAAGGCGGCAACGATTTCGGTCGAGACCGGGGGCAAGCAGCAAAGCCTGATCGAACTGCCGGTGGTCCCCTGATCGTCAGCGGCGGTCGTAATAGAGGCGGCCCATCTGCGCGAACAGCGCCAGCGTGTCGCGTGGGGAATGGTCGCCGCTGAATTCCCGGTAGAGCGTGTCGACGTTGACGGCGATACGCTCCGCGTCAGTCCAGCTGGCGAAGCGGTCGAGGCCGATGTCACGCGCGGC
>JAYVLC010000318.1:0-4265 GCA_043759675.1 Sphingosinicellaceae bacterium | reverse complement strand
CGCTTTTCCACCCGCACCACGACCGAGGCATATTCGGCACACAGCGCCCGACCGGGCTCGCACCAGAGTTCCGCCGAATAGGAAATCGGCAGCGCTTCATAGGCCCGGTGGATTACCGCGAAATAGGCGAGCATTGGCGACGGGTCCATGCCCGGATAGATCGACGGAAACCCACCTCCAACATCGACGACGTCCACCGTCACGCCGGCCTGAACGATGGCGGCGCGCACCAGCGACAAGGCCTCGGCATAGGCTTGCGGGCTCATCGCCTGCGATCCGACGTGGAAACAAACTCCGAGGGCATCAGCGGCCTGGCGTGCGGCCATCAACAGTGACGGTGCCTCGGCAAGGCTGGCTCCGAATTTGGACGCCAGGCTGAGTTTGGAATGCGCCGATGACACGCGGAGGCGGACGCACAGCGTCAGGTCAGTCGCGCAACCCGTCGAGATCATGATCTTCTCAAGCTCATCTTCGCTGTCGAGCGAAAACACGCGGACACCGTGAACCTGATAAGCCTCGGCGATTGCCTCGGCTGATTTCACGGGATGCATGAAGCACAGTTTTGCCTCGGGCAGCGTCTCGCGCACCAGCCGCACCTCGACAATCGAGGCGACATCAAAATGCGTGACGCCATTGTCCCAAAGCGTGCGCAAAAGGTCCGGCGATGGATTGGCCTTGACGGCATACATCGACAGACCCGGAAACTTCTCGCTAAAGAAGCGGGCGGCACGCGCTGCTGCGTGCGGACGGACGAGCGTGACCGGAGATGCCGGACGGAGGGAGCGAACTACCCCGAGCGCGTTATCGTGGTTGACCAATTCAAGGGACCTCCAGCGGCGGTTGCAAAAGCTGCCTTGCGGTTGGAAGTCCCCATGGGGCAGCGGAGGGGGTAAATAGGGGTGACACCCCCCCCTGTAAAGCGTTTTTTTAGCCCCTAAAAAGGCGTGTTTCCCCTTGGCCGATCAACAAGTTACTGGAAATGGCTGATGAATGGATTTGTGACAGCTTTAGCGATCAGCGATGTGGTGGCCGCAGCGGGACGAATCGCTGGCTTTGCGGTGCGGACTCCGTTGCTTCGCAGCGACGCATTGGACGCGGCAACCGGGGGCCGATTATTCCTCAAGCCCGAATGTTTGCAACGGACCGGTTCGTTCAAGTTCCGGGGGGCTTACAACCGTTTGAGCGCGATGACTCCGGCTGAACGGGGCTGTGGCGTCGTGGCGTTTTCGTCGGGGAACCACGCCCAAGGGGTGGCGCTCGCCGCCAGGATGCTGGGGATTGCCGCCACGATCATCATGCCATCTGATGCGCCGACCGTAAAAATCGAGGGGACGCGGGGGTATGGCGCCGACGTGATATTCTATGATCGGCTGACCGAAGACCGGGTCGCTCTGGCAACCGCGCTGGCCGCGGGACAAGGCGCAATCGTGGTGCCCGGATTCGACGACCCGTGGATTGTCGCGGGGCAGGGCACTGCTGGGCTGGAAATCGCCGACGATCTGGCCGCACTCGGTATCGCGGCTGACCTTGCACTGATTTGCTGCGGTGGAGGTGGCTTGGCCGCTGGAATCTCGCTGGGTCTGCCGGGGGTGCAGCTCATGACTGTCGAGCCGGAGGGCTATGATGATGTGGCCCGCTCGCTGGCCAGCGGGGTGATCGAAGCGGTCCGTGATCCGCGGCCAACGCTTTGCGACGCACTCCAGACCCTTGTGACCTGCCCGTTGACCTTCGGCCTGTTGCGCAAAGCGGCGGCGAGCGGCGTCGCCGTCAGCGAATCGGCGGTGATGCGGGCCGTGCAGTTCGCGTTCGAACAGCTGAAGCTCGTCGTTGAACCCGGCGGGGCAGTCGCGCTGGCCGCGGCGTTGTCGGGCGCGGTGGATGTTCGCGGCAAGACCGTGGTGCTGACGCTCTCGGGCGGGAATGTTGAACCGGCGGTGTTTGCGCGTTGCCTCTCCGCGACCCGGACGGCGTCCTAGGCAGCGTCGCGGACTTCGGCCTGATCGAGCGTGGCCCATAGATCAAACGCCGCCTGGTCGGCGCCATCACCCAGCAGGCGCAAGTCCGCTGCATATTGGTCGGCATTGTGACCGGGGCGCAGGGCAGCGGCGGCGTCGACCAATGCATCCAGCAGGCCCACAGCCGTCGCAAGCGCGATACCGTCGATGTTCGCGCGGGTCCAGGACCTGGTCATTGCATCCTCCGCCATGGAGAACGACCCTAAGCCAATCCGGTTAAGTGTTTGTGAAGCGGGCCTTGAACCAATCGGCAACCCTGGCTTGCGCCCCTGCATCCAAGTGCAGACCAAGTTTGGTGCGCCGCCAGAGGACGTCCTCGGCGGTTTGCGCCCACTCGTGATCGACAAAACGTGCGAGCTCGGCGGTGAATATTCCGCCGAGATTTTCGCCAAGGCCAGCGCTGAGCAGGGCTTCGCTATTTGTACCGTGAATCCGGGCCAGCCGGTCGATCAATATTGGGTCATAGTGTCGGTGCTCAAGCTTCAGTGCCTCAAGCCAACGCGCGAAGGCCGCTTGGCCTGTTTCACCGCGAATTCGGGGTACATCGCCACCGGGCAGCGGCGCTTTCGCGGTCCAGGTCCGGGTGCCCGGGGCAACTTGTTTCAGCACCGCCTCCGCCAGCCGCCGGTAGGTGGTGATCTTACCTCCGATCACCGTCAACACGTTCATCCGGCCATGATCGACAAATCGCCAGTCCCGGGTGGTCTCCCGCGCGTCCTTGCCGTCCTCGAGGACCAACGGCCTGACTCCGGCATAGCGATGGACGATGTCCGACGTGTCGATCGGGCGGACGATGTAGCGGTTCACAGCCGCCAGCAGGTAGCTGACCTCGGCCTCGGTTGCGCCAACATCCTCAGGCCGCGCAATCGGGGTCTCCGTCGTACCGATCAGCGAAAAATCCTGCTCATAGGGGATGACGAAGACAATACGCCCGTCATCCTGTTGCAGCATGAAGGCGTCGGCACTGCCGTTGACCTTCTTCGTGACGATATGCGCACCCTGAACCAGCCGCAGGTTCGGCGCGTCATTCAGGCCAAGCACTTCGCGTGCCACACGGTCTGCCCAGGGGCCGGCGGCGTTGACGATGGCGCGGGCAGCAATTGGCCCATGTCTGTCAAGTTCCAGTGTCCAGACGTCGTCGGTCCGTGTCGCGCGCGTGACCCGGGTGCGCGGCAGAACCAGCGCGCCGCGCGCTGCCGCATCAACGGCATTCAGGACCACCAGTCGTGCGTCATCAATCCAGCCGTCCCAGAACCGGAAGCCTTTGGTGAAGCTTGGTTTCAGGGACCTGCCACCAACATCACGGCGAAGATCAATGCCGCTTGACCCCGGCACTTGTCGCCGCCGGGCGAGGTTGTCGTAAAGAAACAGGCCAGCCCGGATAAGCCAGGCCGGGCGCAGGTGAGATTCATACGGGAGGACAAAGCTCTGTGGCCAGGAAATCTGCGGCGCGTTGGACAGGATGACTTCGCGCTCTGCCAAAGCCTTGGCGACAAGGCTGAACTCGTAAAATTCAAGATAGCGCAGGCCGCCATGGATCAGTTTGGTGGACGAAGAGGACGTCGCGCCGCCGATATCGCCTGCTTCGATCAGCGCAACCTTCAGCCCGCGCCCGGCGGCGTCACGCGCGATCCCGGCACCGTTTATACCGGCACCGATGATCGCAATGTCATAGATTGGAGAGGGGATCACAGGCTTACCTTGCACAGCGGCTCGCGCTAGAAAAGCGGCGATGATCACGCAACCTCTTATTCTTGCGGTGGACGAGGGTACAACCTCGACCCGAGCGGTCGCTTTCGACCTTGCCGGCAATATCGTCGCCAGTGATGGCGCGCCGCTGACGCAATTCTACCCCCAGCCCGGGTGGGTTGAGCATGACGCCAGAGAAATCTGGACCCGCACACTCGCCAGCATGCACGCCGTGGCGGACAAGGTTGGCGCAGCGAAAATTGCGGCAATCGGCTTGACCAACCAACGTGAGACCGTGGTGTTCTGGGACCGGAGCACCGGTGAACCGCTCGCCCCGGCCATCGTCTGGCAGGATCGGCGGACGGCGGCGATCTGCGATGCGATGAAAGCTGAAGGGGCGGAGCCCGATGTGCAAGCCAAGACCGGCCTGCTGCTCGACCCCTATTTCTCGGGAACCAAGATTGGCTGGGCGTTGGCGAACTGGCCGCAGGTTGCCGACGCCGCAAAATCCGGCAAGCTCGCGCTCGGGACGATTGATGCCTATCTGTTGTTCCGTCTGAC